>CAYLJQ010000066.1:0-16382 GCA_964383955.1 uncultured Heliomicrobium sp.
CTTCATTTCAAACGGCCCACCGGCTTTCAATTCTTTCAGCGTAACCATCCATTTACTGCCGCTGGTTGTCGCAGTCACTTTCTGTCCCTGAAACTCGACCGTGACCTTTTCGCCGTCGTCTGCCCAGCCCCAAACCGGAACAGGCATTCCCTGTTGCAAAACGCATCCATCAGAAAACAGCGCGTGCGGTTTAACCGCCGCCAGAGCAGACACAGCCAGACAAACAATCAATGAAAAAATCAACGCGACGGATTTGAGCAAACGCATAGATAGCCTCCACTTGTGAATCACGGCTGACAATCAACCGCTCGCACTTTTGCCGAAAGGTTTTGAATTACTTGGGGAAAGACTTGTTTCGTGGAAAATCAGGACAGCCAATGTCCCGCCGCATTGTTCTTGGCAAGCGCCAAGCTGTCAATCATCCTGCCGACAATTTGATATGCGCAGCCGGAAATTCCGAAGTGACAACCTGCCTTCGCTTCGTAGAAAATGAACGCATCGTATGAACATCTCAAGCAATGATTCCCAAAAGCTATTTTCCCGCGATGTGCTGTTGCGCGACGGCGCGGTATTGCGTATGCGTCCGCTTCGTCAAACCGACCGCGAAGGATTGGTGGCACTGTTCAATCGCTGTTCGCCCGAAACCATCCGGTATCGGTTTTTGCGGATGGTCACTTCCCTGCCCGATTCGCAGTTGGATCAACTGACCGCCGCCGACGGCCAAAGCCACGTCGCGCTGGTCATCACCCAGGGCGAAAATTCGGACGAAAAGATTGTCGCCGTTGGCCGGTATTTCGTGCTGGAAAAACATCCGACGGTTGCCGAAGTCTCTTTTCTGGTCGAAGACGCCATGCAGCGCAAAGGCATCGGCTCGATCTTGCTGGACGCGCTGGCCGAAGTCGCGCGTGACCACGGCATCAAACGCTTTGCCGCCGACGTGCTGGCCGACAACCGGTTGATGCTGTCTGTGTTTCGCAAAGCCGGGTACGCGCTGACTTCAAACATCAGTTACGGCGTAACGCATCTGGAATTTCCCATCAGCCGCAGCGAAGTCGCCGAAGCGCGCCGCGATGCACAAGAAGCCGAAGCCGAACGCGCCAGTTTGACCGCCCTCTTTGAACCCAAAACCATTGCCGTCATCGGAGCCAGCCGCGATCCGGCTTCGGTTGGCGGCGCGCTGTTTCGCAATTTGTTGCGCTGGGGATTCACCGGGACGCTCTATCCAGTAAATCCCTCGGCAGCTTCGATTACAGGAGTTCGCGCGTACGCGTCGGTTGCTGAATTGCCCGAAACGCCTGAACTGGTGTTCATAGCGGTTCCGTCAAAATACGTCGTCGAAGTTGCCAGACAATGCGCCGCCGCCAAAGTCAGAGCCTTATGCGTCCTGACCGCAGGCTTTGCCGAAACCGGCGCGGAAGGCCGAGCCAATCAAAAAGAATTGGTAGACGTATGTCGCGCATCAGGCATGCGATTGGTTGGGCCGAACTGCATGGGACTGGTCAACACTTCCGGCAAAGTTCGCTTGCTCGGCACTTTTGCTCCCGTCGAACCGCCGACCGGAAACGTGGCCATGAGTTCACAATCCGGCGCGCTGGGTTTGGCGCTGATGGCGCAGGCAGGCAAGCTCGGCTTGGGCGTTTCTTCGTTCATCAGCGTCGGCAACAAGGCCGACGTTTCCGGTAACGATTTGCTGCAATTCTGGGAATCGGACGAAGCGACCGACGTGATTTTGTTTTATCTGGAAAGCTTCGGAAACCCGCGCCGCTTTGCCCGCATCGCCCGGCGCGTGTCGCGCGCAAAACCAATCGTCGCCGTGAAATCCGGTCGAACCGGCGCAGGCGCGCGCGCCGCTTCCAGCCACACCGCTGCGCTGGCCAGCTCCGACCGCGCAGCCGACGCGCTGTTTGCCCAAACCGGAATCATTCGCGTGGACACGTTGGCAGAGTTCTTTGCGGTCGCGCGTTTGTTGGCTTCGCAGCCAATTCCGCAAGGCAACCGCTTGGGCGTGCTGACCAACGGCGGAGGCCCAGGCATCATCGCGGTTGACGCCGCCGTCGCCGCAGGCTTGGAAATCCCGCAACTCAGCGAAGCCACGCAAGGCCGTTTGCGCGAAGTCCTGCCCGCCGCCGCGACTGTCACCAATCCTGTAGACCTGATTGCCAGCGCGAGTCCGGCGCAATACCGGGCTTGCCTGGAAATCCTTTGCGATGATCCTGATCTGGATTCGCTGCTGGTGATTTTCATTC
Source organism: uncultured Heliomicrobium sp. (assembly GCA_964383955.1). Lineage (GTDB taxonomy): Bacteria > Acidobacteriota > Blastocatellia > RBC074 > RBC074 > RBC074. Next base: position 2,247 of record CAYLJQ010000066.1, read on the forward strand.
CGCCGCTGGCCACGCCCACGCGTGAAGTCGCCGAGGTGATGAGCGACGTGCTGGCCGCCCGGCCAAACTTGCAGAAAACCGTTGCGGCTGTGTTTTTCGATCCGTACGCGCCAACCATCAAAGTTCCGGTCAGCGAACCCAAAGGCGCGAAAGCAAACCGTTCGGTGCCGGTTTATAACTTCCCCGAAAGCGCCGCCGTCGCCCTGGCCGCCGCCGCGAAATATGGCTTGTGGCGATCAATGCCAACCGGCAGCATCGTCGATATCAAAGTTGACCGCGACGTAACCCAAACAATCATTGCCAATTACACCAACGGCGGCTGGCTGAGCCAAACCGATGTCGCTGCCTTGCTTGGCGCTGCTGGTATTCAGATCGTCGCGCCGAAAATTGTCCGTTCCGCTGAAGAAGCGTTCGCCGTCGCTTCCGCTATCGGTTCTTCTGTCGCGCTGAAAATTCACGAACCCGCCGTGCTGCACAAATCTGACGTTGGCGGAGTGTTGCTGAACATCGCGCCTGCCGATGCCGCCGCTGGCTACAAGCAACTCGCTGAACAATTGGCCGCGCACAACATCAAACTCGAAGCCGCCAGTCTGATGCCGATGGCCAAACCCGGCGTCGAAGTTCTGGCCGGCGTCACGCACGACCCGCTTTTCGGCCCGCTGGTCGCATTCGGTTCCGGAGGCTTTCTGGTGGAATTGCTGGACGACGTGGTTTTCCGTGTTCTGCCACTGACCGACCGCGACGCCACGGAAATGATTCTTTCGACCCGAGCGCATCGAATGCTGAAAGGTTATCGAGGCTCCGCCGAAGCCGACATCCCCGCCGTCGAAGACCTGCTGCTTCGGCTCGGCGCACTGGCCGAAGCCGTCCCACAAATCGCCGAAATAGACCTGAACCCCGTCATCGTTCACCCACGCGGCGAAGGCCTGACCATGATTGACGCCCGCATCCGGCTGAGCTAGCGGCTGGGAGCGCACTGGGAGCGCCGACGTCTCGTCGGCGCGTGGCCCTTGTCTCGCAAGCAGCCGAGTTTGCTCTACATTTATTTCTCTGAAAGCTGTAATATCCACATAGCCTCAAGCAGTTCCAGCCCAACAAGGAGAACTTAATGGAACCCAAACCGAGCAAGATTAAACATCTGGAAATGCTACAAGCCGTTATTACTAGAATGGCAAGCAATTCCTTTCTAATCAAAGGCTGGTGTGTGACCTTGGTTGCAGCGTTGCTAACATTGTCGGCCAAAGAAGCCCGATATCTGGTCTTTATCGCATATTTACCAGTGCTGATGTTTTGGTGGCTGGATGCGCTATTTTTGCGCCAGGAACGCTTGTTTGGTGAACTGTTCGATAAAGTACGCACTAATGGAAAAGACGAGGCTGACTTTTCGATGAAACCTTTAGGCAAGGGCGAAAGCAAAGTGGAATCACAATTCAAAATTGCACGCTCTAAAACTTTAGGGTGGTTTTATGGCTGGCTGTTCCTCGCCATATCGGCAGCCGCGTATGTTGTAATGCGCTTGCTCCCGCCTATTTCGAAATAGAGAATTCCTAGCCACAAAATATTCATCAAAGCCATCTGTTCAATTCTCACTTCACGGTTGGTATTTTGCTGTGGCGAAGATGGTGGGTCGTTATGAAAAAGTAAAAATGAGTTCTGGGAAGACTTCTAGGTTTGTATTCGCCATTCCAGATTGAGTGCTTTGCAAGACAATAATTTTATGGTTACCGATCAAATTACCCGAATATTCGTGGTCGGCGGATTAACCGGCCAATCCGATGAAAATATTGAAGAAATGCAGAGCGCCTGCGAGCGTCTAGGCGAATCAATCGGAAGCAAGCCTGGACACCAGATTGTTGTTTGTAGCGCGTATCCAGGTTCTGCTGATGCAAGCGTCATTAAGGGCTATGCTAAGACAAGTCAGAATCAGAAAGGCAATGTCATTGTCCATCTGCCTCTTGACAGTCGATCAGGGCTTAGCCCTGGCCAAAGCCTCCGCGAACAATGGGATGCTCTTATTATTAATGAGAAGCTTGTAGACCCAAAGCTTCGAGTACATACTGAGGCAAAAGTTACTTCTAACACAGACTTCTCCAATGCCTTCCTTTTATGCCAAATTCGAGCCTTAAAGGAGAATACTGATGTAATTGTGGTCATGGGTGGAAAACGAGATGCGTCTGCGGCACAGCTATTGGCTATTGCTCGAGATGACTACCCAATTGTGCCCTTTGCATTTTTGGGAGGTGCTGGTGAACAGGAATTTCTTCGGCATCAATCCGCGCTTCGCGCCTCACTCCGGGATCCAGGGCTTGTAGATGCACTTGAAAAGCCTGACGGTGTCACTTGTGCAATAGATCTTATCGAGAAGATCCGTCGCGCTCACGGGCACAACCGCATTTTCCTAAGCTATCCCTGGAAAAGATCGCAAGAAGCAGACTATGTTGAAGCTTTCTTAAGGCGAGAGCCAAAGATCTCGCTGTTTCGTGATGAAAAGGATATTGATAATGGCGAACCAATCTCAGATAGGATTCGCACCAATTTAGAAAAGTGTGACGCGTTTTTGGCTCTTTGGTGTGCAGAATATGCGGCAAGCCCTCACTGTTACGATGAATTGCATGCGGCAATTCAGCAAAAGGACTGTTTTGTATACATACTCCGCTTAGACGATACAAAACCAGTCTGGCCTGCTCTCCGGGGGCCGGGTTCTCATGATTGGAAAGATAAATGGGAGCTTGCTACAAGCCGAAAGAAGATCACTACGCGCCTGATAGAGTTATTGCAAATGCTTCGAAAGCGTAAAGTTTGAAGTCAACAAGGTTGGACATAGATAAATAATTGCTATTACTTGGCGTACTTAGAATGTAGTCGTGCGATGAGAAGTCACGACACTCATAAATCACAAACATCAGTGGTCATATCTTTAATTCAGAGTAGACATGATCGGATTTTATCAAGATTAAAAAGGTGTTGGTTATGAAAGAAATTATTGTGTTGAGGCTGACTGAAGACTGGAGCATCAGCTTTACTGTCCATCCGCTGCTTATCGTTATAGCACTAGCGTTGATAAGTGGGGTTTACTTGTGGCGACGGCGCTCGGTATTACGGGATTGGGAGACGGTACAAATTGAGGTGCCGTTTGGCGGCGGTAAAGTCACGATTAAACCGAATCACGAAGTTTTAAAGATCGCACATCAGGCCTGGACAGAATTGATTACACGTAAGGTGGGATTGGAATTTGACGAAGCCCATGACGTCATCGTCGAGGTATATGATTCCTGGTATGCAGTTTTTAAGGAGATTCGCTCACTGATCAAAAGTGTTCCGGTGCAAAAACTGCGAGAATCTTCTGACGCGCAAAAGCTGAGCGAGGTTCTTATAGATACATTGAATAAAGGCTTGCGCCCACATTTGACTCACTGGCAAGCACGATTCCGGCGTTGGTACGCTGTTGAGCTAGAGAAACATTCAGACCTGTCACCGCAGGACATCCAGAAGCAATTCGCTGGATATACAGATTTGGTGACAGATTTGAAGAATGTCAATCAACAGATGATTGAGTTTGCCGAAGAGCTTCGCAAAATCGTCCGGTCTTCCTGAGCATTTAGGGCGGGTTGTCAAATTTTCTTGCCTATCCCGAAAAGTCTGATGAAGCAATCCCTTTCAGTCTCCGGTCTATACGAAATAAGGTGAGGATTAAGCCTTAGCCGACAACTTCGCAAAACCTATCAAACCGTATTGTGCTTTGTGTAGGGTGTTTAGTGTCGTTTTAAAGGAGAGAGCATCTCTGGCTCGGCAAATGCCCTAGCTTTGGCGAAAGGAAAACCTGGGCTGGGGATTGCAATCACGCACGCTGGCAGACTCAGGCATCAAAGAAAATGAACATTCAACAAATCAAAAAATATGCATTCGCGCTGACTCTGATGGCTGGCTTTGTGATTGCTTCGGGTTTATTTGGGAATTCAATGGCTCAGGCACAAGATGGCCGTCGTAACCCAAACACCAGAGACGACCGATGGGAGCGTGATCATCGAAATGATCGCCGCGATGACCGGTGGGAAAACAGGCAGGGACGTCGCGATGATCGCAGAGATAATCGTAGGGACAACCGCAGAGATGATCGCTGGGATAACCGCAACGGCTCATACGGAAACAATGGCGGTTACGGCACTTACGGAAGAAATGACGGTTACGGCAATTATGGCAACAGCGCCGAAGAGCAAAAAGGGTTTCGCGATGGGCTGGACCGAGGACAGGAAGATCTTCGTGACCGCAGACGCGCTGATCCCAACAACTTCAGTCACTTTAAGAAAGGCAGTGCTGCTTACCGCGAAGGATTCCACAGAGGATATGCTCAAGGTTATCGCCAATATGGCAACAACGGCAGATGGTAACTGATTGAAGCCTATAGACTGATAGAGAAAAAGGCCGCCGGCGTAAAGCTGGCGGCCTTTTTTGTGTTTGTGAGCAGGCAATTCTTTGCAAATGAACTTTTGAATTTAGCGCGTTTGCCTTGCGGGACTGGCCGTAGCGTGCGGACTGGCTTGCGGTTGCGGCGGCTTTAGCAAGCCCAAGTTGTCTGCCTTCAGCAACAAATTGCCTGCGATTGGCGCAGCGATGCGTGAACCGTAGCCGCCTTCTTCGACCATGACCGCCCAGGCGATCTGTGGATTTTCAACCGGAGCAAAGCCGATAAACCACGAATCAATGCGCGGCTTTTCGGCCATCCGGGTTCGGGTTTTGCCCGCGCGGTCAATGTAGGTTTTCGCTTTGCCAGTTTGCGGATCAATTTCGGGGACGGTACGTTGGGCAGTGCCGGTTTTGCCTCCGGCGTTGATGCGACCGCGAATCAATCCGCCAAAGGCTCCTGCGGCAGTTCCGCGTTGCACGACGGAAGCCATCAAGGTGCGCATCTTCGCGGCAGTTTGAGGTGACATGGCCTGGCTCATGGCGATAGGCGGACGATCCATTTCAAGTGTCGGCTTCACCACGTTGCCGTTATTGTTCGCGGCGGCTCCGGCAATCATCGCCATCTGCAACACAGTCAGTTGCACATACCCTTGGCCGATGGATTCCAATCCCAGGTCGTATTTCGTGACGCCTTTGCCAGCAACAAAGGTCGAAAAGCGCGGCGATAGAATTCCTGACAACAGCGCGTTTTCCGTATTCCAGAAATTCGGCGCAAAGCCTGCGCGCAAGGACTCTACGCCCGAATCGAAGACTTTCAGGCCGAAGCGTGCGGCGGCTTCGCCCATTCGCTGACGTTCGACTTCGACGCCAAGCTGCGCGAAGTATTGGTTGCAGGAAACCGTGTAAGCTTCCAACAAACCTATGGTTCCGTGTTCATGGCCTTCGTCGTCGCGGATCGGGCGGCCTGAACCGGGCGGCGTCCAGCCTCCGCCACGACAGGTGAACACCTTGTCGTCCAAACGCGCATCAATCGCCGCTGCCGCCGTGACTGTCTTCAAGGTCGAGCCGGGCGGGTAGTATTCGTTCAGTGCGCGGTTGAGCATTGGCTTGCGAGCGACATCGGATTGAAGCTTGACCCAGGTGGCGTCGTTGCCTACGTCATCAGGATCAAAGCCCGGCGTGCTGACCAAGGCCAGAATCTCGCCCGTTTGCGGGTTCAGCATGACAACTGCGCCGGATCGGTTTTGCAGTTGATCGGCGGCAGCGCGCTGCAAATCGAAATCAATGGTCAGCGCCAAATCCTGCCCAACAGCCGGACGCGGAGGCTCGCTGCTGAAATCTGTGAGCTTTTGCCACCAGCTTTTTTCTTCTTTTGGCGGAGGCGGTGCAGCAACGGCGCGTTCCAGTCCATCATCGCCGCGAACCAGCGTCGCGAACCCGATGATGTGTGAAGCCGCATCACCCAGAGGGTAATCGCGTTTGATTTCTCCGTTCAGGTACCGGTATTTGGCCAAGGCGCGGCGCGTATCTTTGTGGCGGTCAAAAATCCAGCCGCGCAATGTGCTTTCGTTTTCGCGGCGGTTGCGCTGATCGCGGCGCGCTTTTAACCCGGCGAATTCTGTATCAGCGCCAAGCGGGCCGGTGGAAAACAATCCCCAGTAAAAATGAAATCCGAGCGCCGCCAGCACTGTCAGCGCGAACGCCCAGCGCACCCAGCGCAATCGCTGGCTGGTTAATCGTGGGCCAAAATCTTCTTGCAGGTTTGGCGGAAGATTCGGATCATTCTGCGTTGTTGCGCGAGCGCGATATCGCCATGCCGACAAAAACAGCGACAATACCAAGCCAAACAACCCAAAAAGCAAAACCAGCGTTGCGATGAATGGAATGTTCATAGATAAAAATTCAAATCACCACAAAAAGCACAAAAGACACAAAAAGTCGGTTGGCGTCTTTTGTGTCTTTTGTGCTTTTTGTGGTGAAACCTGAAATCATTCGTTCGTCATTTTCACTTCCAGCAGCATTTCAACATCGCCGAATTGCAGCCGGTCACCGTGGCGGACAATTTTACGGTCGGCAGGTTCAAGCTGCACACCGTTGATCCATGTTCCGTTGGCGCTGTTGCGGTCGGCAAGTTCCAACGTGCCATCGCCGCGCAAAACAAAGGCCGCGTGAAAATTTGAAACGGAAAGATCGTTGAGATGAATCGGATTTGCCGAATTGCGGCCAATGCCCACAGCATCAAAATTGGTTTTCACGGTCGCGTGGGCTTGCCATTTTTTCGACAAATCGCGCACCGTCACTTCGCAGCTTTTCTCGACAATGGCTTCAGTAGCCTTCCCGGCTGGCGGAAGTTCTCGAATAAATTGCGGAGAATCCAGCACCGCGGCTTTGGCTTCGCCGAATTCAGCACGCACTTCCAATCCACGCGTAAACGCATCGTAAGCGATTTTGACCTGCACGGTTCCAGCGGTGTCGTACCGGCGGTTGTAAATGTATTCGTAAATATTGATGGTCAGTTCGCGTTCCAGGAATTCGCGGCGCGGCGCGCCCATTCGCGTGTAGGTTTCAAAATCATAGCGGAGCGTGACCAGATTCGGCGCCGTGATCTTTTGCCCTTCGCGGCGCAGGTTTTCATCAACGGCTTGTTCCAAATGCGGAACCAGCGCAGCCAAGTCGGTGCGCGGCACCGCCGTTCGCCGCAAGGCAAAATCAATCACACCACCCAAACGCTCAAAAAATCGCCGGATGAAAAACTCCACTCGGTTAGTGGCTTCAGTTATTTTTGGTTCTCCGCCCATAGTTTCAGTCAATCGTGCCCGGTTCGCGCCATTTTACGAATCAGCGCAGGACTAAGTTCTCTTTGGTTTTTCTATTCTGCCAAGCTCACATCACTTTGGCTCAGTTCGCGGAACAGCCAGGCTTTGGCTTTTGCCCATTCGCGTTTGACGGTGATTTCAGAAAGCCCCAGGACTTCGGCGGTTTCTTCGGTGCTCAAGCCGCCAAAGTAACGAAGCTCGACAATTTTGCTTTTGCGGGCGTCAATTTTCTCCAGCCGCTCCAGCGCCTGATGCAAAGCCAGCAGTTCGACGGCATTTCCATCACTGACGGCCAAGCCTTCATCCAGCGTCACCTGGACAGCACCGCCACCGCGTTTGGCATACTGTTTCGACCGGGCGTGATCCACCAGCAGATGGCGCATGACTTGAGCCGCGATGGCAAAAAAGTGCGCCCGGTTTTGCCAGTCCACGCCTTGTTGATTGACCAACCGCAGATAGGCTTCGTTGACCAGCGCGTTGGTTTGCAGTGTATGAGAGGAGTTTTCGCGCCGCATATATCGTTTGGCCAAGCCGCGCAATTCGTCGTAAACCAAAGGCATCAATTGATTCAGCGCGTCATTGTTTCCGCTGCGCCAATCTGCAAGCAATTGAGTGACATTCGATGAGGTAGCAACTGGGGTCGTCATAATGTGTCATCCTGTTTTGTTTCTATTCGGGTCGGGCAAAGAGCTTAATCAAGCAAAATCGCTTTCGATCAACTCACGCGAATTATAATGCCAGCCTGAGCCGCGCGCCTATACCAACCTTGCCAATCTTGTCAGCCATCGCTGAGAGAATTTCCAACTCTCCAAATTATTTCATCAAACCGTGATACCCGGCTTGGACAATCCTCGCTTACCCCAGTGAAGGCGATTGAAACCATATCCACTGCGGATCAGAACCTCGCTTTCAAGCATTGATACAAAAACCAAATACAGTTGCCAACAAAAAGGAGCGCAAAAATGACAGACTTCAACAACAACCAGAAAGCGAATCAGAATGGGAATAATGGCCGCCGCAGTTTTTTGAGAAATTCAGCCGCAGGATTGATCGGCGGTTTGGCGTTGGCGAAAGCGACAACTAGCGCCGCCGCGCAGGGAAGAATTGTACCTACCCCTGTCATTGACCCAAACGACGCAGCTTATGCGGCGATGTATGCCGAAATCGCTCAAACCGCGACTGGCCGCCAGTATTTGTCGGCATCAGAAATTGATGAATTAGCCGCCCAGATGGTTGACGACGTGGACAATCTGGCTGAACTAAAAGCAACGTTGTTCAAATTCTATTCGCTGAACGCGCCAACGATGGAAGCAGTGTTGCAAAAAATGCGAACCAGTCCGACAGCCAATGCTCGATGGATAATTCTTCAATGCAACCCCTGCATTACCGAAGATGCGGAACAGTCCGCCAGAGCAACAATCAGCCAATTAAACGGACAAGCATGGCAGGAAACGGGTCTGCCTTCTCATTTGGCGATTCTGCGTGGATGGGTTCCGCCCGGCGAACGGCCAAATCCGACGGCCAGAGTCGCTGCGCCAATCGGATGCCCAATGACGCAATATCCGTTTCTGGTCGGACAAAACATGGCGTTTTTCAAAATCCAGTTTGCTTCGGCGACATTCGAAGTTCAGCAACCGGGCGACACCAGTTGTAACGTAAACTTGGGGCCTTTTTCCAACACGATCAAAGCGTGGTTTTCGTCATCGCCACAAGTTCATGCTGCCGTTTGGACGCATGGTCTTGGAGGAAAGCTGCAAAGCAACGGAAACAGCCTTTACCTGAAGAAATGGATTATCAACTCGTACGGGCTGACGATGCCGGCGTTGAAGTATGTGCTTTTCACTCGTCGTTATTAACAGCCAGTTACTCTCCTCAGCACAAAAACCAGAGCCGCTAGAACGGAAATTTCGTTTTAGCGGCTCCGGTTTTTGCTTTTTAGCGATAGCCCTATTCACTTGCGGCTCATGACATAAACGCCGCCCGAATACGATCCGGCATACAACCGATTGGAATCGAATGGATCGCCAGTCATCGCGTACATTTTCAGGCTGGGCAATTGGCTAATGTCCATCTTGTCCCAGTTTTTTCCGCGATCTTTGGAGTGAAAAATCGCGCTTCGGATTTCGTCATACAGATACAGCTCATCAGGATTGGCTTTGCTAACCACCAGCCCACCAACATTGACCATTTGCGGCATTCCTCCGCCGCGATGTTCCCAGGTCTTCCCGCCGTCCAACGACCGGAAGAAGCCAGCGTTGGTTCCAAGATAGATTGTTTCGCTGGAACGCGGATCGAAGATCACTGATCGAACACTTTTCACATCTTCGTCAAACACAATTTTCCGAAAGCTGGCGCCATTGTCGCGCGACAGGAATACTCCATCATTCGTCGCAACGTAGATGGCTCCGGGAGCATACGGGCTGGTGGCAATGGAATTGATCGCGGATTGAGAAATGGATTCTTCGCTATTTTCACTCAACCGAATCTTGAGCGGCTTCCAGCCTTTCTTTTCATCTTCCGTGAAAAAGAAACCATCCCAGGTCGAAACAATCAGCCAATCGGCCTGACCGTCTTCAAGCTGAGCCTTCAGCGGCAGAATGTTGAACACTTGGCTTTGCAAATCAACGCGGTCGCTGACAGGTTTCGGTGGAGGTTCGACTTTCTTCTTTGCTTGCGAAGACTTGGCGGCCGTTTTTGATTTCGGAGTGGGCTTGGGCGGAGTCTTTTTTGTGCGGGTCTGAACAACGCGTTTGATAGATTTCGCGGGAGCTTTTCCTTTTTTCCTCTGGGACGGAACAAGTCGCGGACGAGTTGCAGGCTTTGGCGCTTCAACAACCGGTTTCTCAGCCACTGGTTTCAAGAGGGCGTCAACTTCAACCGGCTCTTCGCGTTTCAGTTGCGCCCAGTTGCGACCGTGGTCGTCAGAACGGAACAAGCCATGATTTGTTCCGGCGTAAATCACTTCCGGATTCCGTTGCGATTGGTAAAGCGAATAAACGTCACGCACGCCCATTCCATTCATGGATTGCTGCCATGTGGTGCCGCCGTCTTCGCTGACGAACAGTCCGCCGTTCAATCCATCGAAAAGCACGCCTGCGTATACGCGCCCACGCTCTTTGCTGTCAGCCAAAACAGTTGGAACTCGGCGATTGATAAACCCGGCATTGCTGGCTTCAAACCCTTCGCCGCCGGTCAAACTAATCAGCACACCGTGATCCTGCGTCCCAAGAAAAACTCGGTCGGGTTCAGACGGATGAATCGCTACAGCATTGACAACCAGTTGAGCCGAAGTCGCTTGCCGCCAGGTGTCTTGCTGGCCGTCCTGCGTTGAAATCCACAAACCTTCTGTCGTCGCTGCAAAGATTGTTTGCGGGCGCGTTGGATGGCGATAAATCATGTGCGTGCGGCGACTGCTATAAGGAATTCCCTGAAACTTCGTCCAGGCATTTCCGGCATCGCGCGAACGATAAATGCCGCTGCAGGCGCTCATTAAAACGGTGTTGGGATCGTCCTGATCAATTTGAATCGTGAAGATGTCGGAATCATCAATCATCCCTACTTCTTTGTGGCCGGTGCGTTTCCAGGTTTTGCCGCCATCTGGAGTCTTCCACGGCAGATGGTGAGTGCCAACATAAATTGCATTTGCATCGCGCGGGTCAATCGCGACAGAGTGAAACCCCCGAAGCTCCGGGTTGCCAATTGGCGTAATCAATTCCCAGCTTCTGCCTCGATCCGAAGATCGGTAAACACCGTTGCTGGCGGCAATGGCCATTACGTTGGGTTCGTTGGCTGATTGCGAAAAACTGCGAACCGCCCGTCCACGCAAACTTTCTGCTTCATGCCAGCTTTCCCCATTGTCTTCGCTGATGAAAAAGCCTCCGCCGTTGATGTCCTCTTCAATCTCTGTTTGCGGTTTGACACCCACGTAAATCAGGTTTGGTTTTTCGCGGTCAAAATAGATCACCGTCACGGTGCAACCCAGCGCGCGGATTCCAGGGCGCACGCGTTTCCAAACTGTTCCGCCATCAATCGAGTTGTAGATTTGCCCGTCCCCGCTTCCCACCATAATTCGGTTGGAATTTCGCGGGTCAATTGTCAGCGCCGTGACGTCGCCGCCAAACGGCCCGGTCATCTGCCATACGCGGTCATACCCTTCCGACGTGATCCGAGAAGTGAAATTGCCGATGCCTGCGGTTTTGATTGTTCGCGTTTCATCGCTGTTCAATGTAACCCGGCTATCAACACCACGATTGGAAAAGCTTTGCGCCAGCGGCGCAAGTGTGAGGTTGCAAAGGAGAAAAACTGTTAAAAGAAATGACAAGCAGTGTTTCAATCTATTCAAATCCATTAGGGGAAAACTCCGTTACCAAATTCTTGGCGCGACGTCTTTTCTTGTTTGAAGCTCGTCGCGTCAAATGGGGGCAATCACGCTGGAACAGAACAGATTCCCATCTTACTCTATCCAACCAGCGGAAGGGATTCTAAAACAAGTTCCTCAAGATTTGTACGGCAGGATTTTGCTGTTGGACTGGGAAATTAGAAGCGCGACTGGAAAATCCCCTGCCAATCCCTGACAATGCTTGCGTTCCAGCGGAAGGAGTGAATTCAAATGAAAAAAATCGTATTTATTGCAGCTGTTGCGTTTGCCCTATTATTTGCCGGCGCGGATCTAGTTTCAGGGCTTCTGGCTCAAACGCCTGCACCGACTCAGCTTTCAAATCAGCCGCTCACTCTGCAAGATTTGAACATCCTGCTCAGGCGTTCCGTTGGCCGGAATATGACCGAACCTGATTTGGCCGTTCACGTCGAACGAGTCGGGCTGGCTTTTGAAGCCACTCCCGAAGCCATCAGCCGCTTGCGCGCTAATGGCGCTCATCCGCATTTGCTGAATGCCATTAAACGAGCCTCCGAAAAACTGTCGGCGTCTTACGGCAAAGTGACGGTTACAGGAACTCCGCCGCCGGACACATTTCTGGAAGAAACGCGCAAAAATGTTCGGGATTATTTGGACGAATTGCCTGATTTCATCTGCCAGCAGGAAATTCAGCGGTATTACGACATTGATGGCTCTGGTGCCTGGGACAAAGCTGATACGCTGACTTACGAACTAACATACAACCGGAAACGTGAAAGCTATAAACCCCTCAATGCAGTCGGTCGTCCGATCACAAAAGATCTGGAAAAAGCAGGCGGCGCATACTCAACGGGCAACTTTGGCGGATTTCTAACTGCGCTTTTTGCCCCTGAAACCAAGGCCAATTTCAAACCTGCCGGCAAAGACAAACTTGGCACTCGACAAACGGTCATTTACGATTTCCGTGTTCCCAAGGAAACATCTCAATTGGTAGTGCAGGGCGGAGATGCCCCTCAAATTATCTCCGGTTACAGCGGCAGCATCTGGGTAGACGCTGAAAAGAAACTGGTCCTGAGAATTGAACAAGCTATTGATGATGTGCCTGCGGGGTATCCGCTGACGAATTCCGACAGCATCGTTGATTACGACATGGTCAAGCTTCGCGGAATTGATGTGGAGTGCCTGTTGCCGCTCAGAGCCGAGTTTGTCATCGGCGACAGACGCCGGAAACAGCAGTCTCGCAATTTGATGTACTTCAAGTTTTACCGGAAATTCGAGACAGACATCAAGTTCGTGGATGATCCGCAAGCTCCGGTCGCGCCGCCGACAAAACCTCCGGGTAACTAAAGTTGACCTGAAAAACCAAATGCGCAGCAGCAAACATCAAGATTTGCTGCTGCGCATTTTTGTTTTGAGAGTAACTGTTGGCCTAGCTTTCGCTATAACTTTCACGGACAGCGCCGGTTGGAACGCTGAACCGTTTCAACCACATTGCCAACAACCAGACCAACCCGGGGCCTGCGGAAAGCAAGCCGGAAACAATGACCATCGAACGTGGAGTAACCCATTTCAGTAACCAACCAGCCGCCAACATTGAAATGGTCATCGTGCTGAGTTCCAAAGCGCGATCCGTCGTAAAAACGCGCCCACGATATTCGTCGGGAATCATTCGCATCATCAACGTTTCCTGCACTCCGAACTCAGCGCCTAAAATCAGTCTGCTGATTGCAATGCATAGCGCAAAACTCAGCAGCGAAGGCATCAACCCAGCCGCAGCGAAAAACAGGCCATGAATCAACAACGACCAGCCAACAAAATTGCCTGCTCGCCGCTCATCCGAAGCCCAGGCTCCGGCTCTGCGCGCCAAAGCCATTCCGACAAACAATCCTGCGCCAGCCGCAGTCATCAGTGCGGCCAGGCTCCAATCGCCAGGATCGTCTGTGCCGCGAATGAACTCATGCCGGGCAATGCGGTCGAAGATCAGGTTGTTCATTCCGCCGCCAAGCGCCCAGCCCACATTGACCATCACAATGCCTCTGACAAACTGAGTTTGCCAGATGTAGCTCAGGCCTTCACGCACATCGGTCAAAAACCGATTGTCCCGCCGAACAACTGTTTCGGCAGTCTCAGAGCCTTCAGCGCTTCGTTGCTTCATGATCTCCGCCGGAATCACCCAAATGAACACCGCCGACAAAATGAACGAAAGCGAATTGATAACAAATGCCGCGTTGTACCCAAACTTCGCTGCCGTCACGCCGCCCAACGCAGCCCCCAGAGTTAGCTGTAAAAACCGCGTCGAAAACATCAACACATTCGCCGTCAGCATCTCTTGCCGCGTTACCATATTGGCAATCGAGGCATTCTTGGCAGCCTCGAAGAAGGTAGTTGCTGAAGACATCAATCCACTGCATAACACGGCGACCCAAATTGGCGCGCCAATGCTGATTGTCAAAAACCCAAGCGCCGCCAATGCACGAATCAGGTCTGTCGCGATCAGAATTTTTCTGCGATCCAGGCGATCAACTGCGACACCAGCCAGTGGAGCGAAAACCAGTACGGGCA
>CAYLJQ010000067.1:0-16223 GCA_964383955.1 uncultured Heliomicrobium sp.
ACACCGAACCGGCTTTTTGATCGCTCGCTTCGGAAGCCGCCGGAATCAATCCGCCCGGTCCCGCCGCAGGGCAATCCACCACGTCACAGACCGAAAACGCCAACGGATTTCCGCCGTTGAACGCCACCGAATTGTTCGTGCAAACCTGCGCCCCGGTGGGAGCCAGATCACTGACCTGCGTCAGATACGTCAACGTCACCGTCTGCCCTGGCGTCAACGTCGCGTTGTACGTCAGGTTGCCATTGGTCACCACGCAGGTTCCAACGTTCGGCGTGAGCGCGCAGCTTCCCGGAACGCCCTTCAAATTGGTGAAGGTCGTCGTGTTGGCCACGGTTTGATTGACGTTGCCATTGTTTGAAATCACCAGCGTCGCCTGCACCGTGTTGCCTGGGCCGGTGCAAGCCAGCGGATCAACCGCCGAGCCACTGACCCTGTTCACTGTCACATTGAACGAACAGGATTGATTGCCAATGCTGCTGTTGCAAGTGACGGTCGTCACGCCCAGGTTAAAGGTCGAACCTGACACAGGCGAACAGTTAATCGTGCCGCAGCTTCCGGTGGGCACAGGCAAGCTGTAATTCACTGTTGCCGAATTGCCAGTCGTGGCGACGGAAAGATCCGTCGGGCAGGCAATGCTGGTGCAACTGACGACCGCAACGGTGAAAGAACACGTCGCAGTCCGGTTTGAAGCATCGGTCGCTGTGCAGGTGACGGTGGTTGTGCCGACCGCGAAGTTCGATCCAGAAGCTGGAACACACGCCGTGGTCACGCCCGAACAGTTGTCCGCAGCCGTCGGCGTGGGGAAAGTCACCGGAATCGGATTTCCCGTCAGACTGGTTGCCGTCTGGTTGGACGGGCAGGTGATGGTTGGATTCTGGTTGTCGTTGACCGTCACCGTGAAGCTGCACGAAGCCGTGTTGCTTGCAGCATCCGTCGCCGTGCAGGTCACGGTCGTCACGCCTTTCTGGAAAGTCGAACCGGATGCCGGAGTACACGTTGCTGTCACACCCGCGCAGTTATCGGTCGGCACAGGCGTCGCGTACGTTGCCACCGCCGAGCAAAAGCCCGCCGTTGTGTTGAGCGTGATGTTCGCCGGGCAAGTCAGTGAAGGGTTCTGATTGTCATTTACCGTCACCGTGAAGCTGCACGAAGCCGTGTTGCTGGAAGCATCCGTTGCCGTGCAAGTCACCGTCGTCACGCCTTTCTGGAAGGTCGAACCGGATGCTGGCGAACAACTCACTGTCGCGCCTGAACAATTGTCCGAAGCAGTCGGCGTCGTGTAGCTAACTGAAGCCGCGCAAGCGTTCGGCGCGGTGTTGGCGACAATGTTTGTCGGACAAGTCAGCGTCGGATTCTGGATGTCGTTGACCGTCACCGTGAAGCTGCAGGTCGCATCCGGCGCAACGCCGTTTGCAGCCGTGCAGACAACATTCGAGGTTCCAACCGGGAAAGTATGCGGTGACGTAATCGTCGTCGCTCCGATCTTGCAGGTGATGGTCGGCGCGGGGAATCCGCTTGCCAATGGATTGAACGACACGGACGCCGTGCATTGCCCGGAAGCTGCATTGACGGTTTGATTCGTCGGGCAACTCGTAAACATCGGCGGCATGGTGTTCGTCAGAGAAAAATTGATCGTGGGACTTGCGCCGTTGGCGCTGGCCGAAACGGTGTACGGTCCGCCGGTTGTGCTGTTGGCCGTCGCCGTCACGCTTGCCAGACCACTGGCGTTAATGGTCGCAGGGCTGGTGACAAATGCGGCGCTGGCTCCGCTGCCCGGCGGCGTGAAGGTGACCAATCCGCCCTGCACCGGTTCGCTGAAGCTGCTGCTGACCAGGACCGCCAGCGCATTCGGGAACGCCGTGTTGATGACGATCGTCTGATTGTTGCCGCCATTGAGCGCCAAGGTGAACCCGCGCGACTCAAACGCACCGATGTCCGTCGCGCCGACGCGCCCAATCCCCCGCTGATCGCTTGCAGGAGCACCGCTTGCCGTTCCGGCATTGATGGCCGGACTGCCCGGCAACAGGGCATGCGTTTGCGTCATGCCGCCGTAATTTCCCAGCGCCGCCAAAAGCGTATTGGCATTGGCCACGCCAACGATGTTTCCGTTCACACCGTTTGTTAAACCGCCGCTGCCGGACGTGCCGACCAGATTGTTAAAGGAATTCGCCGTGTCTACCGTTCCGGCAATGTTGGCGTTGTTGCCAGTGTTATTGGTCACAATGGTGTTTTTCAGGATGGTGCCGGTATTGGCGAGCAACGCACCGCCTTGCTGACCGGCTCCGGTGCCAGCCTGGTTGTTTGCAATCGTGCAGTTGGTCAGCGTTAAGGTTACGCCAGTATGCGTCTCAATGGCAGAGCCATCATGCACCGATTGATTATTGCTAAACGTACAGTTGGTGAGCGTGGTGGCGGGGCCGAAAATCTTCATTCCTCCCGCAAAATCGCTCGCAATATTGTTGCTGACCGTGCAATCGGTCATCGTCAGGATGTTGTCACTTTGAATGCCACCACCCTGGGGTGAGGTATTGCCACTGATGGCGCACGCCGTCAGGGTCAGAGTGCCTGCGTTATAAATGCCCCCGGCTTGCGCTGGGTCATTGCCATTGGTAACGGACAGGCCGCTGATGGCGACGGTCTTGCCGCTGTTGATCGTGAAAATGCGGAAGTTGCTCGCCCCATTCCGATGCACATCCAATTGATTCGCACCTGGCCCGTTAATCGTCAAATTCGGATGATCCAGGTTGGGCAGTGTCGTCGCCAGATTGATCGTACCCGTCACACTGAAATTGATCGTCAACGGCGAACAAGCCGGGATCGCATTCGCTTCCTCTATGGCCGCCCGCAAAGTGCAATTGCCAAATGAATCGCCGCAGACCCGATTGCCCGGATTGACGTCCGGCGTATCGCCCAGATGATCCACTGTGAAGCTGCTCGGGCAGACCGGGTTGATCGGGAGCGAATAAGTTTGTTGTCCCGTGCAGGTACCAAAAGCGGAGGCTGTAACTGTGAATCCAAAGGTTCCGACTGTCGTGGGAAAACCACTCAGCACGCCCGTGGAGGTATCGAACATCAACCCCGGCGGAATAACCACCAGCGGAATCGAATAGGTGTAAACGCCACCAGCCGGAGCCGCCGTGAAGGTTTGGTTATAGGATTCGCCGACGACCCCAGTCGTCAAGGTCGTAGTTGCGCCAGTGAAAGGAGTCAAAGTGATCGTTGGGCAGTTGATCTGGATCGTGACGATTCGCTCGCCAAAGCATCCGCCTGCGTCGGTGGCGCGAATGGTTACGTTAACGCCAGTCGCGACCGTGGGCGTACCGTTGAGCACGCCCGTGGACGAATCGAGCATCAGCCCAGCGGGCAAATTGTTGCTGCTCACGCTCCAAGTGATCGAACCGTTGCCGCCCATCTGGGTAAAAGAGACTGGGCCGAAAGCTGTGCCCGCTGTACCGGTTGGCACTGTGGGCGAGTTGAGTGTGATCGTCGGGCAAATATTGGTCAGCGCGAAGTTGACCGCAGCCGCCGCGCCTATGGCATTGGCTGCGACGTTGTATGGGCCACCCACCGTGCCATTAGCGGTGACGGTTCCTGTAGTCGCCACGCCGCTTGCAATTACAGCGGGATTGCCCGCAATTGTCGCACTGGCTCCGCTCACAGGCGGCATGAAAGTGACTTGCCCGCCATTGACGGGGTCATTGGCATCATTGGCAGCAACCGTCACCGATAGCGGATTAGCGAAAGCAGTGGTAACCGGCGTCGTTTGCGGTGTGCCTCCATTGAGCGCGAGCGTAAAGCCTTGAGACTCGACCGCGCCGATGTCTACGTTGCCGAAGCGCGCCTTGCCGCGTTGATCGTTCGCCGGTGCGCCTGTTGAAGTACCCGTATTGATTGCCGGACTGCCCGGCAAAAGCGCGTGTGTTTGAGTCGTGCCGCCGTAATTGCCCAATGCTGCAAGCAAGGCATTGATGGGCGAACCAATTGTTCCGACGAGGTCGCCGTTGACTCCATTCGTGAGTCCGCTGCTGCCGTCGCCGTCCAGGTTGTTGCCTTGCGAGATGACTGTGGCAGCGCCGAGAGGGAATGGCACAGAGAAATTATTTAAGCCATTGTTCCCGGCCACGATGGTGTTTTTTAACTGCGTTGCAATAACAGTTGCATCGCTAGATCCCGTGTGAACTCCTGCTCCGCTGGTGGCGGTATTCTTGGTGATCGTGCAATTGAGCAGCGTCACGCCGCCCGGCTGCAAAGAGTTCCCGATCTGCTCCACGCCGCCGCCTTTGTCGCTAGCGGTGTTGCTGCTGATCGTGCAGTTGGTCAGCGTGTTGGTCCCGCCGAACATATAGACCCCGCCGCCTTCGCCCGCCGTGTTTCCATTGATGGTGCTGTTGGTGACGTTGAGCGTCGAGCCGGTTTGCGCAATGCCGCCGCCGAGATTGGCGCTGTTGCCGGTGAAGGCGCAGCGCGTGACCGTCAACGGGCCGGTCGAGGCCACGCCGCCGCCTTTGCCGAAAGAGTTCGTGTTATTGGAAAGCACGCAATCCGTCAGGCTGAGCGTGCCTTGGCTAAAAATGCCACCGCCGTCTTGGGGAGTCGAGTTGCCGTTGGAGATGGTGAGGCCGGAGATCGCCACCGTCTTGCCGCTATTGATGGTGAAGATGCGAAATTGGAGGCTGTCATTGCGATGCACGTCAAGCTGACTTGCGCCAGGTCCGGTAATCGTCAGGTTCGGGTGATCTATGGCTGGCAACTGGCTGCTCATCACATTGATCGTGCCCGTCACACTGAAGTTGATCGTCAGCGGCGAACACGCCGTGATCGCATTGGCCTCTTGAAGGGCAGCGCGCAAGGTGCAAACGCCGCTAGCCGTGGCACAGGCTCCGTTGCCCACGTTCGCATCCGACGCATCGCCCAGGTCGTTGACTGTCAACGTCGTCGGGCAGATAAAGTAAGTGCGGCTGAATTGAGCCGCGACGCTATTGGGATTGCCCGCCGCATCCTGCGCCACGCCTGCCGCGATGTTGGCGGTCACCAGTCCCTGCCCGCTCGGCACGAGATCGAAGGTGTAGATCGAGCCGCTGCCCGCGAAGTTGCTCACCGTGCCGTTGCTGGTCGTGATGTCTCCGGCAATGAAACCCGTCACGTTCTCGTTGAAGGTGACGGTCACCGGAATCGGCGAGATATTGGTCGGATTGGCCGCTGCCGAACTGAAGGCCACGGTGGGCTGCACCGAATCAATTGCCCAGGTGAAGCTGGCGGGCGTTGTGTCGGTATTTCCCGCAGCATCCACGGCGCGCACCTGGAAGGTGTGCAAGCCGTCGCTCAAACCGGTGTAGTTCCGTGGGCTGGTGCAGGCGCTAAAGCCCCCGCCGTCAAGCTGGCACTGGAACGTCAAACTGCCCGGCGCTGTGACATTATCTGAACCGGTGAAGGTAAACGTCGCCGAGGTGCTGTTGCTCGGATTGCTCGGGTTGCCCGTGATCGTCGTGTCGGGCGGGGTGGTATCCGCAAGCACCGTCGTGGGATCGCCGTCGGTGTTGTTGCCCGTGTTTTGCTCGCCGCCTCCCGAAACGGTTGCGCTATTGGTCACGGAGGACGGCGCATTGCTGGCGACATTGACCGTCAGGGTGATGTCCGGGTAGCTGCTGTTTGCCGCCAGGGCGTCGTTACGGGTACAGGTGAGCGTGGCGAGCGTACAGTTCCAGCCTGTCCCACTCATGGCGGTCGCCGTCAGCCCGGCCGGCAACGTATCCACCACCGTCACGGGGCCGCTGGTTGGGCCGGTGCCGCTGTTTCGCACTTCAATCGTGTACTGCGCCCCGGTCTGGCCTTGAGTAAAGTTACCGCTGTGGCGCTTATCAATTGCCAGATCAGCCACGGCAGTATTCACAGTCCAGGTGTAGCTGGCCGGCGTTGGGTCGGTGTTGCCTGCTCCATCAACCGCCCGCACCTGGAAGGTATGCGAGCCATCGGCCAAGCCGGTGTAAGTTCGTGGACTGGTGCAGGCGCTAAAGCCGCCGCTATCAATCTGGCACTGGAAGGTCAGGCTGCCCGCTGGCGTGATATTATCCGAGCCAGTGAAAGTAAAAGTTGCCGAATTGCTGTTGCTCGGATTGGTCGGATTGCCCGTGATCGTCGTATCCGGCGGTACCGTGTCGCCCAACTCGTAAGCACCGATGTCGGCGGCGACACCGCCAGGACGCGCCATGCCGCGTTGATCCGTCGCGGGCGCGAGCGCAGTGCTACCGGTATCAATCGCCGGGCTGCCGGTCAGCAGCGCATGGGTTTGCGTCGAGCCGCCGTTACTGGCCAAGCTGCCGAGCAACGGATTGATCGGACTGGCTCCAGAACCGACCTGATTGTTATTGGCGCCGTTGGTGATGCCGCTGGAGCCGGTGCCGTCGCCAATCAGGTTATACGAACTCGTGTTGACGACAGCGCCGCTGATGTCATCACGCGTGGCGGCGGTGGAGTTGAAATTGCCCGCGACGATGGTGTTACGCAGCGTCACAGTAGTCGTCCCCCCCTGGCTGAAGCCACCGCCTGCGCCCAGGTTGTTGTTGTCGTTATCGGCGGTGTTGTTCGTGATCGTAACGTTCGTCAGGGTCACTGCGCCGCCGCTGACGCTCACAAACGCTGCGCCGCCGCCGTTGACATCCGCGCGGTTGCCGGAAATCGTGCAGTTCGTCAGGTTGATTGTGCCCTGGTTGCCGGTCGTCGAAATGCCGCCGCCATTGCCAAGTCCGCCGCCGGTGATGCTGGCGGTGTTGCCGGAAATTGTGCTGTTGGAAATGTTGACCACCACGCCTGTGGGGCTGTTGGTGGTAATCCCGCCGCCTTCGCCGCGCACGGTGTTGTTACTGATGGTCGAGTTATCAATCGTCAGCGTCCCGCCATTGCGAATTCCGCCGCCGACGGTGCTGCCGCTGGTCGGAGTCGTTAGGTTATTGGAAATCACGCTATTGTTGATCGTCAGGTTGCCAATGTTGTCTATCGCGCCGTTTGAACCGGAGAAATTATTGATGACCTGTATCGAGTTGAAGGTCGAAGTGACGTTATTGTGTAAATACATCGCTCCGCCCTGTTGGAAGGAGGTCAAGCGCGTGTCGCCATTCTGGATGGTCAGATTGGATAGATCGAAGGTGCTCGCAGCGCTAGGAAAGACATCGAAAATGCGCTCGATGCCGCTGCCGTCAATGATCGTGGTGGCCGTGCCGTTGCCATTAATGGTCAGACTCTGCTTGATATCGAAATCGCCGCTGTTGCCATTATCATCGTTGACAGCGCCGGTCAGCGCGAAGGTGCCGTTGACGGAAAAGGTGATCGTGTCCGCCCCCGGGTTGCTGTTGGCCGCGCAAATGGCTTCGCGCAGACTGATTTGCCCGCCCGGGCCGGGCAAGGAGGCCAGCGTCACCGCTACACAGTTTGCGGCGGCATCTATCGTGTCGGCAGTAGTCGTCACGGAGATACTCGCCATCGAAACTGCGGCCTTCCCGGCGGGCGAAGTGCTACTCTCAGACGACCCAGTAATCCTCGCTTTCACGCTGTCCAGTGTTCGCAATGACAAAGAACTGGCGGCAAAGCGCCGGCCCATCGGTGTGAACGCGCCAACCACAAGGCCGAAAAGAAGCAAAAAACCAATCGAGAAAACAATGCGGCGAGAATGTGCGTGTAGTTTGTTTGACATACAAATGACTCTATCGGGCGCGAACCCGGGCCTTGCGCGTGTATTGTTTATGCGATTCATCCAGCCATCAGGCTGATTGGTACACTTCCCCAGCAAGCGGCCTGACGTGAGAATTCACCGCTTTTGCAGGCGCATTTCCGCAAGACATGGAAGGCCTTTCTATTTTCTTCTCTTTTAACTATTTGATGTTTGAGGACAGAACCACCGGCTTTGTAAACGTGAGACAGCCCGGCTCTTTCCTTGTTGCGAGTATTTCCACCGCCAACCGATGCATTGGCGATTGGCAATATAATTTAGAGACAATGATCCGTAAAGAAAGAGAACTAAATTTAACATCATTGGCGCGCGACATCGGGTTTTAAGAGTGGCTGGCAATGATTTGGAAATGCTTTTGTGCGGCGGGAAAGAAAATCGCCGCATCAGTTTCGGAGTTCTGAAACTGATGCGGCGATTTTACTGTTGTTTTATTGTCAAGCAGGTTTTCAATCAGCCATCGAGATTGCCGCTGGGGTTATTCGCCGCGCACGTCAATTTCACCGTCTTTCAAATCCACTTTTTTGATCTGTCCATCGGCCAGTTCGGCTCCAAATCCGAATGTTGCCGACTCAGGCCACCAAGGGCTAACAACTCGGCGGGAAGACCGGGATGATGTAGCTGCTGGTGGCGTTCAGTGTCAGGTGATGCAGGTTGTGGCCCTGGTTGAAGGCTCCTGCACTGGATGACGCGTTCGGGTTGAAGTTGATCGCCGCGCCCGTAATGCCTATTGCTCCGGTCTGGTTATAAATCTTCAGCCAGCCGGTTCGGCCAGCCGGAATGAAGCTTTCAAACCTAGGCGTCGTGCGCGGGAAGTTGTTCGTAATCGAGTTTCTCAACTGGCAGTTCCCCGCAACCGAGAAGCTCAGGGCGTTTTCCGCATCGTCGTACATGATTCCGAACAAGGTTCCCAACGTCGCCGCTCCGGTGCCCAAATTGCCGCCGATGCGGTTGACGATTAACAAGGTGTCGTTGCCGTCGGCTCTTGAACCAACATTCGACAACGCCAGTGCCGCCGGCAAGCGGTTGTAACTGGTTCCGTCAAAGTTCAACTGCGCCGTCACCGAGTTGCCGTCGCAGGCAGGCAAACCTCCATCCAGCGCCGCAAAGGCTTCGGCTGCCAGGTTCGCCGCGTGGCCACTGGTGAATTTCACGTACTCGTCTCCAATCAGGTAGTTGAAGAAGGTCGGGCAGCCTCGGTCATCCACCGCGATGGCGACCAGATACCCTGTCGTGCCGGGGTCAAGATCGCTGGCCAGGAAGCTGGTCGTTTGATTCGCCGTCAGGCACACATAGCTATCCGCGATTGAGCAGCCTTCCGCGACAAAGAACAAATGCACGTTGATGGTTTGTTGCGGATTGGTGTTGGTCAGATTGATGCGCGTGTTTTGCGTGTTCGCGCTGGTCGTTCCAGACGTGTAAATGTTGTAAACCAATATGCTGCCCGCTTTTTGATCGCTCATTTCGCTGTTTGGCGAAGCCAGCAATCCGGGGCCGGGAGATTCCACCAGCCAGGCCAGCACAAACGGGCTGAGCGTCGTTGTCCGCGCACAAAGCGTCCGCGTCGCCAGGTTCGGAGCCGGAGTATTCGGCGGCAGAATCGTTCGATCCACCCAGACTCCGTTTTCCAGATGCAGGATGCGCAAATTGCCAAACTTCACCGTTCCCAACAACGAATCAGGCACCGTGAAGCACACCGTTACCGCGCCGTTGTACCCCGCCGTGGTGGACACGTCATAAGCGAAATTGGTGTTTTGAATGAAATAGCCGTTCGGCGGCGGAGGCGTCGCCGGAACCGGAACGATTGGCGTCACCGTGGTGACTCCGCCCGAAGTGACGTTGTCGAAAGTCACCGTCACCGGAGGCGTGTTGACCGTGACGGGGCTGCCCACCGGAGTGTTGTTGACGCTGACCGTGAACGAACACGAGGCCGTGCGGTTGGCGGCGTCCGTGGCCGTGCAAGTCACCGTCGTCACGCCCAACGGGAAAGTTGATCCGGCGGCAGGCGTGCAAGACGAGGTGACTCCGGCGCAATTGTCCGAAACCGTTGGCGCAGGATAATTAACGACGACCGGAACCGTCGAAGTCACGCCCTGATTCGCCGCACAGGCAATCGTCGGATTCTGGTTATCCACCACTGTCACCGTGAAGCTGCATGAAGAGCCGGTGTTGTTCGCGGCATCCCTCGCCGTGCAGGTCACGGTCGTTACACCTTTGGCAAAACTGCTGCCCGAAGCGGGCACACAAGTGACTGTCGCTCCAGCGCAGTTGTCGGATGCAGTCGGCGCAGTGAATGTCACCGTCGCCGCGCAACTGTTCGTCGCAGTGTTGGCAGTGATGTTCGCCGGACAGGCTCCTATGGTGGGCGGAATATTGTCAGGCGTGACCGTCACATTCAGCGTTCCCGTCGTGGTCAAACTGCCGTCGCTGACTTGCAAGGTGAAGCTGGCATTGGTCGCTCCACAAGCGGCTACAGCGTTGGCCGTGATTGTGCCGTTGGTGTTTAGCAGGTTCGAAAGCGTCACCCCGTTCGATGGATTGGCGCTGGTAATCGTAACAATCAAACTGCCCGCAGCAGTTTCGTTGTCGCTGACCGTCGCGATGGTGGAATTTGATCCCGTGCTTCCCGCCGCGCGCGAGATTGCGACAGGAGTAATCGTTGGCGGCGTGTTGGTCGTCAAAGTCGCCGTCGCCGTGTTGCCCGTCCCGCCATTGGTGGACGAGACGTTGCCGGTAATGTTGACGAACGGCCCTTGCGCCTGCGGGATGATGTTGACCGTCACGGTGCAGGTTCCGCCGACCCCAACCGTCGCGCCGCTGAGCCTCACTCCCAGATCGCCCGGAGCAAGCGCGCCGCCCAGATTGTCGGTCAGGGTTGCTCCGCCGCAGCCCGTCAGCGTAGCGCCGGTTGGATTGGCGACGATCAGGTTTGGCGCGTTCGGGAACGTGTCGGTGAAACCAACTCCTGTCAGCGCCAACGTGTTGGCCGCCGGGTTGGTGATCGTGAAGGTCAGCGTCGAAGTCTGGCCGACCGGCACGGTCGCCGGCGAGAAGGCTTTGCTGATCGCAGGCGGCGCGACCACCGTATGAGGTTCGGTGTCGGTGCTGGCGTTGAAATTCGCATCGCCGTTGTAGGTCGCTGTTAGTAAGCGGCTGCCCGCCGTGGTCAAGGCCAGCGTGCAACTGCCCGAACCTGCCGCGAGCGACCCCGTGCAGGTTTCACTGCCACCCGAAATGGTGATTGTGACATTGCCGGTCGGCGTACCCGCGCCGGGTGCCGCGGCAGCAACCGTGAAGGCGACCGTCACGTTCTGTCCAACCGCGGATGGATCGGGATTGTCTGAAGTAATGGTCGTCACTGCGTCGGCCTTGTTGACCGCATGCGACACACCCGGTGATGGGCCGCTTCCGTTGTAGTTCGCATCGCCGCTGTAAGTCGCCGTCAAGGTTTTCACGCCCACCGAGGTGCTCGGCAGATTGCACGAAGTCCCCGGCAAGGTGATCGTGCAATTGTTCGTGCCGTCCGTGACCGTGATTGTCCCGGTTGGCGTGCCGCTACCCGGCGAGTTGACCGCCACGCCAGCTGTCACCGCGTAGTTTTGTCCGATGACCGACGGATCGGGCGTGTCGTTGGTGATGGCCACCGTTGTATCGGCCTTGTTGACCGCGTGCCCTGCGGTCGCGGTGCTGGTGTTGAAATTGGCGTCACCGTTGTAAGTCAGCGTGATCGTCTTGACGCCGGCTGTCGTGCTGGTCAATTGGCACGAAGTCGTCGGCAGCGTCGCAGTACAAGTTCCGCCCGTGCCATCGTTGACAATCACCGTTCCGGTCGGCGTGCCTGCCCCGGGCGAATTCACGCTGAGCGTGAAACCCACCGTGTAGGGCTGCCCAACCACCGAGGGATCAGGCGAATCGGTCAGGTTGGACAGAGTCGTATTGGCTTTATTGACCGTATGCGTGGCCGTGGTTGAACTGGTGGCGAAGTTCGTATCGCCCTGGTAGCTGGCGCTGATGGTCTTTGCTCCGGCTGTTGTCGAAGTCAGATTGCAAGTGCCCGATCCGCTGCTCAGCGTGATCGTGCAGGTCGCGCCCGTGCCATCACTGACATTGACTGTTCCGGTTGGCATACCCATACCGCCCATCGCAGGCGCAACGGTGACGTTGACTGCGTAGAATTGGCCCACGACGGTTGGCGTTGACGCGAGCGTCGCCGCGTTGGCGATGGTAGTGGTGGTCGGCGATGCAGTGACGGTCAGTGTCGCCGAGGCGTTGACCGTATTCGTACCAGTTTCAGTCGAAGTCAGTGTGGACACTGTGTTGGTGTGCATCCCCAACTGTGTTCCGGCCACCGCCACGTTGATCATGCAGGTGTTGCCAGGGCCAGATGTGCCAAGCGTGCCTCCGCTGAATAAGACGGTGCTGGGCGCAGTCGTGGTTAATGTCCCGCCGCAAACTGAAGTCGTGCCGCTGCTAACGGTGATGCCCGGGGGCAAAGTGTCACTGAAGCCCAAGCCCGAGAGGTTACCGCCAGAAAATGAGTTCGGATTGGTCAGCACAAAGCTCATCGTCGAAGTGCCGCCGAAGGGCACGCTTGTCGGCGAGAAGCCTTTGGTAATGGTCGGCACGTCGTAAACCGTAATCGTTCCCGTGCCGGTATAGCCCATACCGAAGTTCGCCGTGTTGACTGTCACCGTGTTGTTTTTGACGCCCACCGTTGCTCCCGTGACCGTGAAGGTCGCGGTGCAAGTGCCGCCGCCCGCCGCAATCGTTGCGCCGGTCAGCGTGATGACGTTTGATGCCACCGTCAGCGTGCCACCACAAGCCGGAGCCGCCGCCGCATCAGGCACGGTCAGGCCAGCGGGCAAGGTGTCGGTGTAATCCACCCCATTGAAGGGCAGCGACGCGTTGTTGTTGGTGATGGCGATGGTCATCGTCGAGGTCGCGCCCGTCTTGATCGCATTCGGCGTGAAGGACTTGGTGATCGCCGGTGCGCTGCCCACCACCAGCGTCGCCGTGGCCGGGGTGGCGTTCGGACCACTATCGGCCGTCGTCAACGCACCCGCCGCGATGGTGTTGGTGTAGACATTATTTGCTGCGCTGGTCACATTGACTGTCAGCGTACAACTTCCACTCGCAGGGATTGTGCCACCGCTCAAACTGACGGTGCCGCTGGTTTGACTGGCCGTTCCGCCGCAAGTGGTCGCAGCAGTGGAATTGACCGTCGTCACGCCAAAGGGCAGCGTGTCAGTCACGCTCGCGCCGGTCAGTGCCACCCCCGCGTTCGGATTTGAGAGCGTGATAGTCAGTGTCGAAGTCCCATTCGGCGTAATCAGGCTGGGTGAAAACGCCTTCGCCACCGTGGGCGGATTGGCCACCGTAACTGAAGCAGTGGCAGTATTTCCCGTGCCGCCGTTGCCGGAGGAAACCTGCACGCTGTTGTTTTTGACTCCCTCCGAGGCCACTATGACAGTTGCCTGCACCTGACAACTGTTCCCTGGCGTGGCGATACTGGCGCCACCCAGGCTGATGGTGCCGGAACCATCCACGGCGGTCACTGAGCCGCTGCAAGTATTGGTTGGGACAGGAGGGTTGACCACCAACATTCCAGGAGGCAGGGAATCAATAAAGGTAATCGTCGACAGCGCTCCAGGGTTCGCCGCTGGATTGGTGATCGTAAAGGTCAAGGTGGTGGTGCCGCCCACGGGAATCGTGCTTGCCCCGAAGCTCTTGGTAATCTGCGGCGCGGTAAACACATTTAGCGTCGCGGTATTGCTGGTGGTGCCGGTGCCGCCCTCCGTAGAGGTGATCGGGCCTGTCGTATTGTTCTTCGCCCCTGCGGTCGTGCCGATGACATTGACTCTGATCGTGCAGTTGGTGCCCGCAGTCACCGCCGCATTCGAAACGTTCAGCGTTGTCGCGCCCGTGGTAAAGCTGGAAGTATTCGTGCTGCCACCGCAACTCGTAACCACCAAACCGGGTGTGCTGGCTACTTCCAGCCCACTGGGCAGAGCGTCGCTAAAGCCCACCCCGGTGAGCGTCCCGCTCGTGTTCGGATTGGCGATGGTGAAGGTTAGTTGAGAAAACGTGCCACCGACGAAGATGCTGCCTGGACTATAGGCTTTGGAGATCGTTGGCGGTGCAAAGACGTTCAGAGTCCCCGATGCCGTCAAACCCGTGCCTCCTTCGGTCGAGGAAACATTGCCCGTGGTATTGACGATTGCGCCCGCCGTCGTCGCTTTGACCACGACGAAGATCGTGCATTGGTTACCGACTGTGAGCGGTCCGCCACCGCTAAAGCTAAAGCTGGTCGCGCCTGCGATGGGCGCGAAGGTGCCGCCGCAGGTATTGCTACTGACCACTGGCGAGTCCACTTCCAGGCCCGCAGGGAAGTTATCCGTAATGGCCAAACCACTCAGGCTCCCCGGATTGCCCGGCGGGTTGGTAATCGCAATCGCCAGCCGGGCCGTGCCGTTCAGCGAAGTGTTATTCGAATTTCCCTGAGCCGGATTCACGAAGAATTTGCTGACTGTAGGCGGAGCATAAACAGTGCCGCTAATCGTAAAGTTAAATGGGGTTTTGCCCGCATCGTTGTTGTCGAAACTCAAACTTCCGCTGGGCGCGCCCGCCGCTGCCGCCGTCATCGTGACAGTAAAAGTCGTTGAGGTGTTCGGCGCAACCGTCGTATTGGCAAAATTCGTAAAGGTAAAGCCGGACGGTACCGCCAGATTTGAGAGCGTCAGATTCGCCGAGCCGCTGTTGGTGACCGTAAAGGTTTTGGTCACAGACATGCCCACTTTCGTAGCCCCGAAACTGAAGCTGGTGCCATCCGCGATATTGCCCACGCCGGTTTCCGAGACGGCAATATTGGGAGCACTTACCACTCCCAGGCAGGTCAAAGTTACCGAACCTTGATTGGCCCCGCCTCCATCCGCGCCAGCGGTGTTCGTTTGATTCGTTCCGCCGGACAGCGAATACCCGCCATTGTTTCCACCCGCATCATCTTCTCCATTTCCACCTGTCTGCCCGCCGCCACCTGCCGCATATCCGCCTCCATCCGATGCGCCACCGCCGCCCATTCCATTTCCTCCAGCAGCCCCCAGAAAGCCATTATTTTTGCCAGCGGCTCCGCCATTTGAAATGCCGGTTTTACTGACTTGACCACCGCCTTTTGCCGTTGAGAAAAATGCAGGGTTAGGATTCATCGCATCCACCATGATGCCATCCTGGCCGACGGAATTAAGTCCGCCGCCGCCTGCAGCGTTCCTGCTGTTGTTGGTGCCACCCGCGCCAGTGCTTGACGTCGCTCTGCCCCCACCTCCCGATGCATAGCCTGAGGTGCCACCGCCGCCGCCAGCCAGGAGCAAAATCGTTCCCGCCCCGCAATTGGCAGGATTTCCGCAATTGACCGCTCCGGAACCGCCGCCGCCGCTGCCACCATTGAGGGAGTTTTGACCGGGCGCCCCGGCGATCAGAAAAACGGATTCTCCTGGCGCTACCGTGAAATCGCCCGCGATACTCGCGCCGCTTCCACCGAAAAACGTATTCACCGCTCCATTGTTCGTCCCCGTATTCTTTCCGCCACCCGCCCCGACGGCAGCGATCCGAATATTTACTGTCGCACCAGAGGTATTAACCCACGTCCCTGTATTGCCATTTGTGACAGCCAGGTTAGCAGGACACATCTGCATGGATGTCGAATAACTATTGGCAGGACCTGCGCTGCTCAGATTCCTGCTGGGAATTCTGCCACCGTCGGCGACGTGTGCGTTAGGCAAAGGCTGTGACCGTTTGGTCATCGGAATCAATGCGAATTTCGTTTCGACCGCAGCCCAGACACCAAGACCAAGTAATAAAAGTGCAGCCGTAATACCTGGAAGTAACAGGAAACGAATTACGGACAAAAAACGATTTTGGGCTTCTCTAAAGACCTGTTTCATTGGTATTCCTCTGGCCAGCAGAAAATAAGCTGCACTATCCTATGTTTGATGAGTTCAGGTGGCAGAATTTGCCGACACCAGCCAAGCATTCAGCATCCGGCAGCATCCAGGCTTCACCGGCTTGTTACACTTGGCTTAAATCGAGCAGACTGGCGGTATCCGCTCGACGAAGCAATTAAATTCTTGTTTTTTGCTGCTTTTGGTTCGCTGAAATAGAGTCAACAAATTGATAAAACCTGCGAGTGAGGTTGACTCATTTTCTCTCTAAAATTGGGACGCCAATTTTGAAGTGCATTAGGTTGGCGTTGACGGCTGGCAATATAAACGAGCCTCGTTAAATTAAAAAGACTCAGTGCTCCAAAATGTCGTTCAAATCAGTTTTGTGCCAGAAAGACGAGAGCCGGACAGAGACTTTATGCCTGTCCGGCTCTAAATCAGAACAAGTAACATTGAGACAAACGATTAACCACGGATAAACACTGATTCACTCAGATGAACACAGATACACACTAATTTACCCGTGTTGATCTGTGCTTATCCGTGTTCATCAGTGGTTTCTTTCTGGT
>CAYLJQ010000068.1:0-16216 GCA_964383955.1 uncultured Heliomicrobium sp.
CTTCGATCATCGGCTGAACGGTTTCCAGCAGATTGATGGCTGGAACTTGATAGTGGGCGGCGATGACGTCGTGCCAATCTCCGCGCGTTGTGCGTTTGGCATTCGGCACGTAAATCATCACGACTTCGGGCGGTGAAGGCAGAATCAAAAACTGGCGCAACATTCCTTCGATGGCTTTTTTGACCGGCTGCTCTTCGTCTGCGGCTTCGCTGGCAGCAAATTCGACAAAGACCAAATCGGGTTTCTGGGCAATCACATCGCGCCGCAAGCGCATTGCGCCATACAGCGAACCTGTCGTCGCCAAGCCCGCATTGATTTCCGTGATTTCGGCTTTCGGAAATCGTTGGCGCATCCAGTTTGTGACCTGCGCGCGGTACGAAGTTTTTTCCGCGACGCTCGCGCCGGTTCCTAAGGTAATCGAACCGCCAAGATACGCGACCGTCACAGGACCGCCCCGGCGCAGCTTGTCCAGCGCTCGTCCTATGTTGCGGCGAGGTTTGTCCACCGAAGTCGTGGCATACGTGCTTGGATTGGAGATCGTAATTTTGCGTTCTTTAGGTTCGGCTGCTGGCAGAGGATTTTGCGCGGCAAACCGGGAATCCCCGCCAGCCAGCGCAGGCTTCATTGCTGAAGAATGCGACTGGCCAAGCAGGAATGTGGCAAGAAGGAGGAGAAAAATCGAAATTCGTTTGGACATGGTCAGTTTCCAGGTTTGCGGATGGCCAGTGTCTGGTCGCCAGCAAATTTACTGACCACTGTCTACTGACTACGTTTGGCAGCCTTTTCTTTCGGCTTCCACTGCGTTGGCCGGAAGCCGATGTTCATCGCTGAAAAAATTTCATAGATCGAATCTTCGTCGCCTGCTTCAGCGGCGGCGGCAAGTTGCCGAATCCGATCGTCAAGACGACCGAAATCATACTGCAAAGGAGGCGCAACGAAAATCTTCTCGTAACGCGTCGTCTCGGCTCCTTCTTCGGCAATCAACAATTCTTCCTTCAGCTTTTCACCGGGACGCAAGCCAGTGAACTCAATATCAATGTCTTCGCTAACGGTCAAACCCGAAAGCCGAATCATATCGTTCGCCAGATCAACCATCTTAACCGATTCGCCCATGTCCAGCAGGAAAATTTCTCCGCGTTGTCCCAAAGCGCCGGCTTGAATAATCAACTGCGCGGCTTCGGGAATGGTCATGAAGTAGCGCTCGACTTCCGGATGCGTGATGGTTATCGGGCCGCCGTTTTTGATTTGTTCGCGGAAGATGGGAACAACGCTGCCTCGGCTACCCAGCACATTCCCGAACCGCACACAGGAATAATGGCGACCGCCATTAAGCTTGATGGCTTGCGATTGGAACATCAATTCGGCAACGCGTTTGGTTGCGCCCATGATGTTGGTCGGATTGACGGCTTTGTCGGTCGAAACCATCACGCAACGTTCGACGCCGTATTCAGCCGCGCAATCCAGCAAACACTGCGTGCCAAGAACATTATTGAAGATCGCTTCAGCGACGTTGCTTTCCATCAGCGGCACGTGTTTGTGAGCGGCGGCATGAAGAACCACTTGCGGGCGATGTTTGGCAAACACCTGCCGCATTCGCGTCGTCACGCGCAGATCGCAGATTGCCGGGACGATTTCAATCTTCTTGCCCACACAAGCCGCCCGCAATTCGCGTTCAGCTTCAAAGACGGAGTTTTCGTCTTTGTCCAGCACAATGATCGAAGCCGGATTGAGCGTGGCAATTTGCCGGCAAAGCTCTCGGCCAATGGAACCGCCCGCGCCGGTAATCAAAACCTTTTTGCCGACATAAGAACTTTGGCTGGCTTCCAGCCAGGCTTCGACATTGATCGTGTCGCGTCCCAGCAAGTCTTCGATTTCCACCGGGCGCACATTGCTGACGGTAACGTGATTGCCCAGAATTTCGTACAAACCGGGAATGATTTTGACCGGCACCAGGGCTTCTTCGCACAAATCCAGAATGTAACGGACGGTTTTTCGCCGGGCGTTGGCCATCGTGATAATGACCTGGTCAACGCGGTGTTTTTTGACCATCTCCGGCAAATCAGTGGTGGCTCCATAAACCGAAATTCCCTGAATCACGCTGCCCTGCTTGCCCGGATCGTCATCCAGAAAACCGCAAACCTGAAGCCCCAAATCGCGGCGGCGCGTAATTTCGCGCGCGGTCATGATTCCGGCATCGCCCGCGCCAACCAGCAAAGTGCGAAGCTTGACGCCGTTGGTTTGCGTTTTCGCGCGCGCGGCTTTTTCGCATACCACGCGCCAGGCCAACCGTGCGCCGAGCATGCCAACCGTTGCCAGCAAAAAGGCAATGACAATTGTTCCGATGGGAAAAACCCACATGCTGCGGCTGTCGGCAATCAGTAAGCGCAACACCAGCATCAAGAGAGAAATCACGCCGACCGCGCCGCCCAGATGAACCGTGTCAGGCACGCTAACGTAACGCCAGACGCGACGGTACATTCCCACACAGTAATTGACGCCGATTTGCAGCATCACCAGATAAGGCAAGGCCAGCACCATTCGCTGCCCGTCAACACCGGGCGGCCAGCCGTCGAAACGCAGCACATGCGCCAGCACGAAAGAAGCCAGCACGATAAAGGCGTCCACAGCCATCTGCGTGCTGCGACTGAGCATGTAATTTTGCACCCAGGGTTTCATAAACACTTTCGGCAGCAGCGTCAGAACACGCTGCGAAAAGTCCGGCTTTGCCTGCGGAGTGGCAAAGACACTATCGCCAGATTGCGGGAGAAATTGTTTACTCAAATTCATTCGATTGACCCTTTGTCGGCCAATTGCTCCGGTCAGGGAAAAGCTAGATGTCAGTGGCGAGGTGGCAGCAACGGCGCGCATCTTAGCCTTGACCGGTACTAACTGGCAACTTATCGGTGTCCGGTCGTCGGTGAGCGGTTGCCGGTTTTCTTCAACCGACCACCGACCACCCAAAACCGTCTACCTATTTTCAATTGATCAGCCGCACGATTGTCCGAACAAGGATTGCGCAATCGCTCCAAACCGTCGCGTGGCGCGAATAGTTCAGATCAATGGCAAGCTTTGCGGGCAAAATCTGCGTGCGGTAATAAGCTTCAGGGTCGGCAGGGTCAGCATTCTGCGAGAGGACTTCGCTTTCATTGCTGAATTGAATGGTAGCCGGGCTGGTTATGCCCGGACGATAAGAAAGTATTTGCCGCTGTTCATCGGTGTACAACGCAACATAGCGCGGCACTTCAGGGCGCGGTCCGACGATGCTCATTTCTCCTTTGAGGACATTGAAGAACTGCGGCAATTCATCAAACCGATATTGGCGTAAAAAATGACCGCTTCTGGTAATGCGTGGGTCGCGGCCAATGGTGATCTGGGTTCCCAATCGCTCAGCGTCGGTCACCATCGTGCGGAATTTGAAAATGCGAAACCTTCGCCCGCCTAATCCAACGCGTTCCTGCAAAAAGAAAATCGGGCCGCGTGAATCCAGCTTGATCCAAATTGCGACGACGGCAAAAACCGGGAGCAGCAAAATTACTGCCGGGATGGCCAGCAGCAAATCCAGCATCCGCCGAGCCACGGTGGTAGCGGATTCCTGCTCTGACAAATTGATTTTTGAAGTTACTGAAATCATTTCGGGGCTGCGAAGCTTTATAAAGCCAATTACCGACTACCGACTACCGACTCCTCTTCAACCGATCCAACTCGGCTTCCGGTCAAAACATCTTTGACTGCTGCGATAACACGCGTTTGATCGCCATCAGTCATTTTGGTGTACAGCGGCAAACTGACTGCCTGTTCGTACGCTCGCCAGGCCGCTGGAAAATCGTGCGGTTGCAGGTCATACGCTTTTTGCCAGTACGGGTGCAGATGCAGCGGAATGAAATGAACGCTGCAACCGATGCCACGCGCTGACATTTGCTGAATGAAATCTTCGCGGCTGATTCCGGCAGAATCGCTCAGCCGGATCGCGTACAGATGCCACGAATGCAAATCGCCGTTTTCCGGTTGCGGCGGCAGCATGATTGGCAAACCCGCCAACTCTGCATCGTACCGTTCCGCCATTTCCTGCCGCCGTTCCTGAAATGCCCAGGCCTTTTTCAATTGCTGCAAACCGATAGAGGACGCAATGTCCGTCAGGTTGTATTTGAAGCCCGGCGCGATAACTTCGTAATGCCACGAAGGTTTTGTGGACGTGTAACGGTCAAACGCATCCCGGCTGATGCCGTGCAGCCGCATCGTCCGGCACCGTTCGGCAATGGCTTCGTCGCGCGTGACGATCATTCCGCCTTCGCCGGTGGTGATAGTTTTTGTGGCGTAAAAACTGAATACCGTCGCATCTGTGTCCAGCGTTCCGATCAGACGGTTGTGATAGGTCGAAGGAAGCGCGTGCGCGGCATCTTCCAGAATCCTCAATCCATGCCGCCGTGCGATTTCGATGATCGGCTGCATGTCGCAAGCCAGCCCGGCGAAATGGACAGGAATAATCGCTTTGGTGCGTTCGGTGATGGCGCGTTCGATTTTTGCGGGATCAAGGTTGAAGGTTTTCGGATCAATGTCCACAAAGACCGGATCAGCGCCCAGGTGGCGAATGACTCCGGCAGTTGCGGTGAACGTGTACGGAGTGGTGATGACTTCGTCGCCCGGTCCGATGCCGAACGCTTCCAGCACCAGATGCAAACCGGCAGTCGCTGAATTGACGGCCAGCGCCTGGATGTCAGAGCCGATGAAGTCGGCAAATTCACGTTCAAAGCGTTGGGTTTTCGGTCCAGTAGTCAGCCAGCCGGAGCGTAATGAGTCCACGACTTCGGCAATCTCTTCTTCCCCAATGTCGGGAAGAGCGAATGGGAGAAAGTTATTCATACGATGTCAAAATAAAAATAGCGATTTGATTTCAAAGGTGGGGTCGCGGCGGGATGCAATGCTTTACGTTGGGGGCACCAAGTACTGCTGAATTGCTAGCTGCGGGCGAGAATAGACCATAGATTAGAACCCGAAATCAAGCGAATATTTCGGCGGCCCATGGGTCACCGTCCTCTCATTGCATCTTGCTTGCCTGAGGCTGATGCCCCACACTCCCTGCCAAGCAGCGATTTTCCGCTGAAACTCAATTCCGCCGATTACAAGCACAAGCTGGTTTACGGAGAAAAATCATGAATAACGCCCCCTTTGACGACGAATTCGAAGCCGAACGCCCGAAGATCCATCGCCCGGGAAGCCGCCCAAGCCGTTCCCGCTGGCTGATCTTCATCCCCGTTCTGATTCTGCTTCTTTTTCTGTGGCCAGGTTGGGCGGGGTTTTATTCCGAATGGTTGTGGTTCCAGGAATTGGGCTATCAGCGCGTTTTCACCAGAACGCTGCTGACGAAATTCGGGCTTGGCGCAATCGTTACGCTTATTGCCGCTTTGTTGATCTGGCTGAACCTGAAACTGGCTTTAAGCCTTAGCTCTGCTTACACCAACATGGTTCGGTACATCACCGTCAACAAAGAGAGAGTGGCTTTGCCAGACATCGGAGGCTTTATCGAGCGGTGGGTTTTGCCGATCGCGCTGTTAATCGGCCTGTTTTTCGGGTTGAACATCTGGGAATCCTGGGAAGTGATTCTGCAATACAACTATCAGGCTGCGTTTGGTGAAGTTGATCCGCTGTTCGGACGCGACATCGCGTTTTATTTTTTCACCTTGCCGTTTCTGGAAATTGTGGTGGGGCTGCTGTTTCTGTTCGTGGTTGCCTGCCTGATCAGCGCGGGGCTGCTGTATGCCTTGCGCGGAGCCATCGGCTTCGGAAATGGATCGTCGGTGCTCAAAGGCGGTCCGCGTAAACATCTGCTGGGTTTGGTGGCGGCCTTCTTTGTGGTGCTGGCCGCTCGCACCTGGCTGGAACTGCCAAATCTGCTTTATTCGACCAACGGAACGGTGGCCGGAGCCGGGTACACAGACATCGCGGCCCGAATGCCGATGTTGCGCGTAGAGATCATCGCCGCGTTGCTGGTGGCTGTGCTGGCGATTGTCACGATGTTCCGGAGCGGAATCCGGCTGATCCTGGCTGGGTTTGGCATTTACGTGCTGGCGATTGTGATTGGCGGATGGGCTTATCCGGCATTTGTGCAGAAGTTTTCGGTCGCGCCAAACGAATTGGTGAAAGAGACGCCGTATATTGCCAACAATATCAAAGCCACGCGCAAAGCCTTTGCGCTGGACGGAGTCGAAGAGCGCGAACTGGCGGGTGACAACGGGCTGACGCTGAAAGATATTCAGGAAAACCGCGCCACCATCAACAACGTTCGGCTGTGGGATCGCACGCCGCTGCTGGAAACCTTTGGGCAAATTCAGGAAATCCGCACGTACTACCAGTTTCAATCCGTTGACAATGATCGTTACCGAATTGGCGGTGAATTGCGGCAAACCATGATTTCGCCGCGCGAACTGGCGGTTGAAACACTTCCGAATCGCAACTGGATCAACGAACGGCTGACCTTTACGCACGGTTTCGGTTTGACGCTTGGCCCTGTAAACCAGATTACGCCGGAAGGTTTGCCCGTGCTGTTCATCAAGGATTTGCCTCCTGTTTCAACGACGCCGGAACTGAATGTCACCAGACCGGAAATCTATTACGGAGAACTATCCCACGATCCGGTGTACGTTAAAACCTCTGCCAACGAATTCAATTATCCGTCGGGGGAACAGGACGTGTACGCCAGTTACGAAGGCACAGGCGGGGTTTCCATCGGCTCTTACTGGCGAAAATTGCTGTTTGCCACTCGATTTGGCGACATGAAATTGCTGTTGTCGAACGACATGACTGCCGAAAGCCGCGTGCTGTATTACCGCGACATCAAAGACCGTTTGGGCCGCATCGCGCCGTTTTTGCAATTCGACCAAGACCCTTATCTGGTCATTTCAGAAGGAAGACTGTTCTGGATTGCCGACGCGTACACCATCAGCAATCGCTATCCATATTCCCAAAAATTTGGCGGAATCAATTACATTCGCAATTCCGTCAAGGCAATTGTTGACGCTTATAACGGCGACGTGCGGCTGTATCTGGCGGACGAAAAAGACCCGTTGATTCAAACCTGGGCCAGAATTTTTCCCGGCATGTTCAAACCGCTTTCCGAACTATCCACCGATTTGCGAGCGCATCTGGCGTATCCGAAAGACATCTTCACCTTACAGACACAGGTTTATTCGACCTATCACATGGATCAGCCGCAGGTTTTCTACAACAAGGAAGATCAGTGGGAAACTCCCTCGTCGCAGCTTTCCAGTTCCGGCTTGCGCGGAGATTCCGGCCAGGCGCAAAGCCAGCAACAACAGATGGAGCCTTATCACAACATCATGAAGTTGCCGGGCGAACAGCAGGAAGAATACATTTTGATGCTGCCGTTCACGCCGCGCAGCAAAGACAATCTGGCTTCGTGGATGGTGGCGCGTTCCGACGGAGACAGTTACGGAAAATTGCGCGTGTACAAGTTTCCCAAACAAAAACTGGTTTACGGCCCAAAACAGATCATGGCCCGGATCAGCCAGGATGCTGAAATTTCACGCCAGCTTTCGCTGTGGGATCAGCGCGGATCGCGGGTGACGCACGGAACCTTGCTGGTGATTCCGATCAAGGAATCGTTGCTTTACATTCAGCCGCTGTACCTGCGCGCGGAGTCTGGAAATATCCCTGAGCTGAAGCGCGTCATCGTCGTCGCCGAAAACAAAATTGCGATGGAAGAAACGCTGGAAGCGAGTTTGGCTCGTATCTTTGGCAGCGAAGCGCCTGCCGCTCAACAGCAGGACGGAAAGGCTGCGGCAAGCGCATTACCCGGCGCGCCAGCCGCGACAACTCCGGCTTCCGATTCACAAGGATTGGCTGCCCAAGCCAAACAGCTTTACGACCGCGCAATTCAGGCGCAGCGCGAAGGCGATTGGGCGCGTTACGGTGAAGAGATCAAACGACTAGGTGCGGTACTAGAACAGATGCAGAAGCAAAAATGAGTTCCACAACCTGCGCAGGTTTCACTTCTTTGGTTGTGAAACCTGCACGCGCATACCTTCGCGCAAAGCGTCGGACGGTGTGCCGATGATTGCTTCGCTGCCGTCCAGGCCCGCGACGATTTCGACTTCCTTGCCAAAGTCTCGCCCAATTTCGATTGGTTGATAATGAACGGTTTGATCGGCGCGAACCACGATGACTTGGGTGCCTGCGGCATTGACGACCAAAGCTCCAGCGGGAATCAGGACTGAACTTCGCGTGGTCGGCAAGGTGAATTTGACCTGCGCGTACATGCCCGGCAGGAATTGATGGTCGGAATTCGGCACGCGGATTTCGGCCATCATTGTGCGCGAAGCCGTATCAATCGAATTTGTCGTGCCCAAAACCGTGCCTGTGTATTTTCGTGGAGCAAGCTCTTTGACGACGACTTCGGTTTCCAGCCCAGCTTTTACGGCAGGCGCAAACGCTTGCGGAACATTGACGAATACGCGAATCGTGTCCAGCCGCGAAACACGATACAAACCCGGTGAGTTGGCAGTTCCGCCACCCTGAGTGATCAGCGTGCCGACTTCGACGTACCGAGCCGTGACGATGCCGTCGAATGGCGCAACGACTTTCTGAAACGATTGAATATCGGCAAAGCGTTCCGCATTGGATTGGCGCGCACTGGAAGTAGACACCCGCGCGTCAATGCTTGCCTGCTGAGCTTTGATGGCGGACTGATGAGATCGCACGGCGGCTTGCGCGGCTTCAAAATCCGCCTGGCGCGCGTCAAACGTCGCCTGCTTGTCGTCTGTGTCCTGTTGCGAAACCACGCCTTGCGCAGCCAGTGTTTTTGACCGGGTCAGATTCAGGCGAGCCAGTTCAAGATTCGTGCGCGCCTGTTTCAATTGCGCTTCAGCCTGTTCCAAACTGGCTTGCGCTTGCGCCAATTCGGCTCTGCCTTGCGCAACGGTTTGGTTTGCTTCGGCGATTTCCTGCTGGGCTTCGCGCAACAGGTGGTTGGTTTCAGGCACATCAATTTCGGCCAGCAATTGACCCGCTTTTACAGGCTGGCCGATTCCGACCAGCCAACGGCGCACGTATCCACTGGTGCGCGCAGCGACGATGATTTCCTGAATTGCCTGCGTCGTCGCAGGGAGCACTAATTCGTTGGTTGCTTCGGACTGACGTGCGGCAATCGTTTCAACCAACGGCGTTGCGTGCTCTTGCTGTTGCGCCGCTGCTGCCAATTCGGAATTCCGCTTTAGCCGCGGAACAACACCGATCACCAGCAAAACCACCAGCAGAAATCCGGCAGCCACAAACGGAGTTTTCGATGGACGCGATGAATGCTCCAATTCGTTTTCCGGCTTGACTTTCGTGACGTTTGACGAGCCGAGGCTCATGAACTTTCTCCTTCTCTAAACTTAGATGCGGTACAGGAAGCGGTAGCGACCTGGTTACCTATCAGAATGCGGTACAGGAAGCGGTAGCGACCTGGTTGCTTATGATGCTGGAGTAATGAAAAGCAGCGGGTCGCTATCGCTCTCCGTACTGACTGCTTGTACGGGTTTACGGCGTAACACGCTGTACACCACAGGCACAAAAAACAATGTGGCGAATGTGGCAATCAGCAATCCGCCAATTACCGCGCGGCCAAGCGGCGCGTTCTGTTCGCCGCCTTCGCCGAAGCCCAATGCCATTGGCAGCATGCCGATGATCATCGCCAAGGCAGTCATCAGAACGGGACGCAATCGCGTGAAGCCAGCCGACAACGCCGCGCTGATGGCGTCCTGGCCTTGTTGCCGCTGTTCGTTGGCAAAGGTCACCAGCAAAATGCTGTTCGCCGTGGCCACGCCGACGCACATAATTGCGCCCATCAAACTGGGAACGCTGATGGTGGTTTGGGTGACAAACAGCATCCACAAAATTCCAGCCATCGCTCCGGGCAAAGCCATCAGGATAATGAACGGATCAAGCCAGGACTGAAAATTGACGACCATCAAAAAGTAAACCAGCAGAATCGCAAATAGCAGTCCAAAGCCGAGGCCGAAAAACGACGAGCGCATATTTTCGACCTGGCCGCGCATGACCAGCGAACTGCCGCGTGGAATCTTGGGCTGAAATTCCGCCATGACGCGATCAATGTCTCGCGCGACGCCGCCCAAATCGCGGCCTTGGACGTTGGCGTAAATGTCGAACAGCGGCTGCACGTTGTAATGATTCACCACCGCAGTCGTGGTGCGGCGTTCGACAGCAGCCAGATTGCTCAGCAGTTGGGGTGTAGTCGCTGCGCCGCCCGTCACCGGCGTGCGTTGAATCGCATCCAGCGAATCCATTTTGTATTGCGGCGTCTGAACGGCAACAAAATAGCTGACACCATTTTCGGGGTTCAGCCAGAAATTCGGAGCCGTCTGCCCGCTTGAACTCAGGCTGGTCAGCAAGGTTCCGGCGACATCGCGTTGCGACAGCCCGGCTTGTTCGGCTTTCGTGCGGTCAACATTGATGCGCAATTCCGGCGCGTCCATGACTTGGTGCAAATGAACATCTGCCGCGCCCGGAATGCGCGCAATGCGTTCCACCATCTGCTTGGCGATTTCGTAATTGCCTTTTTGGTCGCGCCCAATCAATTGCACGTCAATCGGCGCGGGCAGCCCGAAGTTCAGAATCTGGCTGACGATGTCTGCCGGTTGAAAGAAAAACGTCAATTGCGGAAATTGCTGTTTCAGGTCGCGCCGCAGTTGCTTGACGTATTCCGGCGTTGGCCGATGGCCTTCTTTCAGCGAAACCAGAATTTCGCCATCGGCTGATCCGACGGTTGCGCTGTCTGAATACGCCAGGTTGATGCCGACCGAAGGCAGGCCGATGTTGTCCAGAATCAACCCTAACTCTTCGCGGGGAATGATTTTGCGAATCGCATCTTCCACTTGTCCGAAAATGCGCTCGGTTTCTTCCAGCCGCGTGCCAGTCGGAGCGCGCACGTGCAATCGAAACTGCCCGGCATCCACCGCCGGAAAAAAGTTCTCGCCAATAAACGGCAGAAACAAAAACGATCCGGTGCAAAAAAGCAGAAATCCAATGATGACGGCTCGGCGATGCTGAAGCGCCAG
The DNA here is from genome assembly GCA_964383955.1 of uncultured Heliomicrobium sp. Taxonomy (GTDB): domain Bacteria; phylum Acidobacteriota; class Blastocatellia; order RBC074; family RBC074; genus RBC074. The sequence continues at coordinate 11,073 of CAYLJQ010000068.1, forward strand.
GCGCAGCCATTTGCTGTATACGTCCCGGCAGCGTTCGAAAAAGTCTTCAAACCTGTTGTGAATGCGCCAAATCCATCCTTTGCCGGAGGCGTGTTCGCCTTCGGCTTGATAAAGCTTGGCTTCGTCGCGCAGCAGGTACAACACCATCGTCGGAATCAGCGTTCGCGACAACAAATACGAAGCCATCATTGCAAACACCACCGCCATTGCCAGCGGGGTGAACAGCGACTTCGCCGCGCCGCTTAGGAAAACCACCGGCACAAACACAATGCAGATGGCCAAGGTCGAAACAAATGCGGGCGTGGCAATTTGCTGTGCGCCGTCCAGAATCGCCTGGCGCAGCGTTTTCCCCTGCGCCAAATTGCGGTGAATGTTTTCGATTTCGACCGTCGCGTCATCTACAAGAATTCCCACCGCCAAGGCCAGTCCGCCCAGCGTCATCACATTCAACGTTTGTCCCAACAGGCTCATCAGAATCAGCGAACACAGAATCGAAAGCGGAATCGAAACCGTCACGATCACAGTCGAACGCCAGCTTCCCAAAAACAGCAGAATCATCGCGGCGGTCAAGCAAGCGGCAATGATGGCTTCGAACAGCACGCCGTTGATGGCTGCGCGGACGAAAACCGATTGGTCAAACAACAGGTTGACGTTCAACTCTTTCGGCAGCGTGGACAGAATACGCGGCAGCGCTTGTTTGACGCGCTCGACAATGTCCAGCGTTGAAGCGCCGCTGCTTTTCAACACGGTCAATAGCGCCGAACGCCGTCCGTCTTGACGCACAATGTTGGTTTGCACCTGGGAACCGTCGCGCACCTGCGCCACGTCGCGGATGTAAATGGTCGCGCCGCCAACCTGTTTGATCGGCAAATCGTTGAGCGCAGCCACGGTGTCCGTGCTGCTGTTCAAACGCACGTTGTATTCGCGCTCTCCCAGCTTGGCTGTTCCGGCAGGCAAAATCAGATTTTGCGCATTGATCGCGGCGCTGATGTCCGAAGCCGACAGGCCGTTTGCGTATAACGCCTGCGGATCAATATCCACCATGATCTGGCGCGGTTTGCCGCCATACGGCAGCGGCAACGAAGCGCCCTGCACGGTTGCCAATTGCGTGCGGATGAAGTTCTGTCCGTAATCGAAAAGCTGCTGTTCATTCAGCGAATCGCTGCTGATGCTGGCTTGCAGAATGGGAACGTTCGAAACGTTGTACCGGACGATAAACGGCGCTGTAATGCCCGGCGGCAGAACACGCATGACCGATTGCGACATCGCGCCAATTTGCGCCACTGCGGCTTCGATTTTTGCGCCGGGATGGAAGAAGACTTTGATGACGCTGAGACCGTTCAGCGATTGCGATTCAATGTGTTCAATGTCGTTGACTGTCGTCGTCAGTCCACGCTCGCTGGAGGTGACGATGCGTTTTTCCATGTCATCTGCCGACATTCCGTTGTAAGCCCAGATGACAGAAACCACCGGAATATCAATTTCCGGAAAGATGTCGGTGGACATACGGCGAATGGTCACCGCGCCCAAAATAGCGATCAGCAAAGCCGCGACGACAAACGTGTACGGACGGCGTAAAGCAAGTTTGACTATCCACATAGCAGTAAGTTTTGAAGAAAACGATTGGAAAGCAATTTAACAGACGGCTTTTGGCCGCGTACGGTTACAACACCAAATCAGGCGCAAAAGCAAAGACACACACCGATGAACACGAATCCACACAGATACAAACCCGGCAGGTTTGATCTGTGTCCATCCGTGTTCATCGGTGGTTTATTTCTCTTTGTACATTGCTTCAGTTGATGAGTGCGGTTCGTTTGATCGAACTCTATTCGTCTTCGTGCCGCTGGCGGAAATGTTCGAGGATTCGTTCGGCTTGTCGCTCGCCAACAAATGGTTTCAGCTCTTCATAACTGGCTTCGCTGACGCGTTTCAGACTGCCGAAATTTCTCAATAACCTGTCTTTCAGTTTTTCGCCGACGCCGGGGATGGATGTCAACTCCGAGGTGAAATCCCGCATGGCGCGGCGCTGGCGGTGGTAGCTGACGGCAAAACGGTGCGTTTCGTCGCGAATGATTCTGACCAATCGCATGACCAGCGAATTCTTTTCCAAAAACACCGGCTCGTCTTCCCTGCCCTTGACCAGCAAATGGCTGATGTCTTCGTGCTTGCCTCGCGGTTTGACAATGCCAACCAGCGGCAAATCGGCCAGGCCCAGTTCATGCATTGCCGTTGCCGCTGCCGACAATTGGCCTTTGCCGCCATCAATGAACACCAGATCAGGCAGCGATTTTCCTTCTTTCAATGTCCGTGCATAACGACGCCCAACTGCTTCGCACATGGAGGCGAAATCGTTCGCGCCTTCAACCGATCTGATGACGAACTTGCGATAGTCGGACTTTTTCATTTCGCCGCCTTCGCAAACCACCATCCCGGCGACGTTTTCCGAACCCTGGATGTTGGAAATATCAAAAGACTCGATTCGATGCGGCACGGTTGGCAAACCCAGCAATTCCTGCAACTCCACCAGCACTTTCGACCAATCGGGTTTAATGACACGGAAGCGCTGATCAAAGCCGATTTTGGCGTTCTTTTCGACCAGATCAATCATTTCGCGCTTCTGGCCGCGCTGTGGGTCTAGGATTCGAACTCGACGTCCGCGCTTTTCCGTCAGCGCCTGTTCCAGCAATTCGCGGTCTTCCCAATCCACCGGCACGTGAATTTCCAGCGGGATGTAGTTGCCGATGGTGTAATACTGCCCCAGCACTTCGCCCAGAAATTCGCTGGGATTGAAGCCTTCCACCGGAATGTCTTCCCAGTAAAATTCGCGCCGCCCGATGATGCGGCCTTCGCGCATGGTGAAAAGCTGGAGCGCCAACTGATTGCCGTCGCGGTAATAGCCGAAAATATCAATGTCTAGTTCGGTATCGCCCATCATCTTCTGGTTTTCGCTGAGCGCGCGAACTGTCCGCAGCAAATCGCGATATTTCGCCGCCTGCTCGAAGCGCATTTCGTCCGCAGCTTTCAGCATTCGCTCTTCCAAGCGTGCGGCCAACTCCTTGTCTTTGCCGTCCAGCAACAGCAAAACGTCGTTGACGGTTTCGCGATAGACGTCCGGTTTGCATAAATCTTTTTGACAAGGACCGGAGCAACGTTTGATCTGGAATTCCATGCAGGGCCGCTTGGCGCGTTTATAAATTTCAAACACCTCGTCCGAACAGGTTCGCATCTGGAATTCGCGATTGATCAGACTGACGGTTTTGTCGGCCAGTGATGCAGGCAGGTAAGGGCCAAAATAAGCCGAGCCGTCTTTTTCCACTTGGCGGGTTTTGAAAATGCGCGGGAATTCTTCGGCAATGGTCAGTTTCAGATGCGGATACGACTTGTCGTCTTTCAGCGCCACGTTGTAGCGCGGTTTGTGCTGTTTGATCAGATTCGATTCCAGCACCAAGGCTTCGACTTCTGTGTCTGTAACGATGAATTCGACATCGGCGATGCGCGAGCACAGCTCCTGTGTTTTGGCGTCCATTGCGCGCGAGCTTTGAAAATACTGCCGCACTCGATTGCGCAGATTTTTCGCCTTGCCGACGTAAATAATATGCCCCTTGACGTTTTTGTGAATGTACACGCCAGGTTGCAGCGGCAGATTATTGAGCTTTTCATCAAGCGTCATGGCTATAATTCACCACATCGCCCCGAAGAAAACAAAGCGGAAGAAACACCTATGGTCGCGAAAATCGCCGCGTCAGTGATAAGCTCAGGAAGAGGTATAAAACAATGCGCTTCACCAAATATTCAAAATGGACAGGGCAAAGTTGGGACGACATCAGTTTGGAAGAGTTGATGGAGGCTTTGACCGATCATCTGCTGCGCAGCGGGTTTGAGGATCAATTTCGCAATCAGTCTCGCCGCTGGCAGAACGGCTGGGATGATGACGATTTTGACAAAGTTGATCCGCAAGACGCGCTGGAACAATTGCGACAAGCCATCAAACAGGCGTTGCGAGATTCGGGTTTGCTGGATGAAGAGCAATACAAGCAGCTTTTCGATGAGCAAGGCAACGCGCGCGATCATCGGCTGGACGAATTGATTGATAAGCTGATTCAACGATTGCTTCAGGAAGGGTATCTGGCCGCGCAAGGCGATCAGGAAGCGATTGATGGTTTGTTTGGCGAAGGCAAAGGTGAGCGCGCCAAACAGCAATCTCAAACCGGTAAAGGCGAGACCGGCGAATTCAACAAGCCGAACATTAAATTTGAAGTCACGGACAAAGGGATTGATTTTCTTGGCTACAAAACCTTGAAAAATCTGATGTCCGGCGTAGGCAAATCGGCGGCTGGCCGCCACGACACCAAATATCTTTCGACCGGCGTCGAGGCGTACGAATCGTCCAAGCCGTACGAATTCGGCGATTCGCTGAATCTGGACGTGACAGCGACGTTGATGAATGCGATTGGCCGCGAAGGCTTGGGCGTTCCGCTGAACCTGGAATACAAGGATTTGATGGTGCATCAGTCGGAATATCAATCCTCTTGCGCGACGGTGCTAATGCTGGATTGTTCGCATTCGATGATTCTGTACGGCGAAGATCGCTTCACACCCGCCAAGCGAGTCACCCTGGCGCTGTCGCATCTGATCCGCACGCAATATCCGGGCGATTCGCTGAAACTGGTTCTGTTTCACGATTCCGCTGAAGAAGTCCCGCTTTCCAAGCTGGCCAGCGTTCAGGTCGGCCCTTATCACACAAACACTTGCGAAGGGTTGAAACTGGCTCGACGACTGCTGATGGCGCAGCGCAAAGACATGCGCCAGATCATTATGATTACCGACGGCAAACCTTCGGCGCTGTTTGTGGACGAAGACTTTGGCCGCCATCCGCACACGGCCAAAAAGAAAGGCGAAGGCGGCCGCAGGCTGTATAAAAACTCGATGGGACTGGACCCGATGATTACAGAAGCGACCCTGGCTGAAGTCGCCGCCTGCCGAAAATCCGGAATCATCGTTAATACGTTCATGCTGACAGACGATTATTACCTGGTGGAATTCGTCAAACAGATGACTGAAATTGCCCACGGCAAAGCCTATTTCACCACCAGTATGAACCTGGGCGAATTTGTAATGATGGACTTCATCAAACGTAAAAC
>CAYLJQ010000069.1:0-16215 GCA_964383955.1 uncultured Heliomicrobium sp.
CGCTTGCGTCACGGCTTCGGCAATCACATCCAGCGAACCTTCAATCGCGTTCGGCGAAGCGTGATGATCAATCAGCGTCGTTGTGCCGTGTTTGATCGCGTCTATTAAACAGACCAGAGCCGAATAGCGCACGTCGTCCAACGTCAACGCCTTGTCCAATCGCCACCACAACCGATCCAGAATTTCGGGGAAGTCTTTCGGCGCTGTGCCCGGGATTGCCATTCCCCGCGCAAAGGCTCCGTAAAAATGCGTGTGCGCGCAGATGTTGCCCGGCATGACGAACTGGCCGCGCGCATCCAGCCGTTCGGCTTGCGGATATTTGACTTCGAGTTCTAAAGATGGGCCAAGCTCGACGATGCGGTCGGCTTCCAGATAAAGCGCGTGATTTTCCAGAATCTGATTGGGGGTTCCCCAGGTGATAAGTGTGGCGTTGGTAATCAGCATAACGTATTGGCGTTAGACAGGTTCCTGGCAGGTAAGGAGGTTGTATGCCTTCTCCAGCAAAGCCAAGGATTCAGAGTTGGCATCTGCGCCAGCCGCTGGGTACAGCATAATTCCCAGATAGTGTTCAAGATGCAGAGTGATCCGTCCATCACGAACGCTAAGATCCCAGTAGCGCTGGTCAATCCCGTCTAACCGCTGGACCCAATGCCCCTGCAACCTCGCTTCAAGAAGGCCAGCTACGCACTCAAAAAGTTTCCAATCAGCGTAATCGGAAATCTGAATTTGGCGATGGCTACTGCCATCCGGTTTCGTAAACATTCCATCAGCAACTTCCATGATCAGATTCACCTGGCATTGAATTTGTCTATTGACTCACATCAACAGCTTATCCAACTCTCTTATGTCGGGTTGAATGCGCAGCGGCTCGCCCACCGAGCGCCGTGCAGTGTTGATGTCTTTTAAGCCGCTGCCGGTGCTGATCAGCACCACACGTTCATCGGATTGAATCACGCCTTGTTCGCGCAATTTGACGAATCCTGCGAAGGCCGCCGCCGCACCGGGTTCAGCAAAGACGCCAGTCGCGCGCGCCAGCCGGGGAATCGCAGCAATGATTTCTTCGTCGCTGACTGCAACTGCGCCGCCGTCCGTGTTGCGCATAGCCCGAAGTGCTCGCGTGCCATCGCGCGGATCGCCGACATTGATGCCGTCGGCGACGGTTTTGCCTTCGACAGGGCGAATGACGCCGTCGCCATTCACCGCAGCTACCAGCGGCGCAGCGCCCGCTGCTTGCACGCCGGTCAGCTTCGGCATGCGATCAATCCAACCCAAGCTTTGTAAATCGAAAAAGCCTTTCCACAATCCGCCGATGATGTTGCCGTCGCCAACGCCGACGATGACACGGTCAGGAACCAGCCAGTTTAACTGCTCGGCGATTTCAAAAGCGGCGGTCTTTTTGCCTTCCGCCGTGAAGGCGTTGTAGCCGGTCGTCCGCTGATACCAGCCGAACCGTTCTGAAGCCGCCAGACACAATTCGCAAGCCTGTTCGTAGCTGCCTTCAACCAGCACGACCGTCGCACCGTAAATTTGCAGTTGCGCGACTTTGGCGGCGGGCGTTGTCGCGGGCACGAAGATAACGGATTTCAGCCCGACGCTGGCGCACATTCCGGCCAGTGCCGCGCCCGCGTTGCCGGACGAAGCCGTTGTTGCCACGGTTGCGCCCGCTTCCTGCGCTTTGACCACAGCCAGCGCGCTCGGACGATCTTTGAACGATGCGGTGGGATTGCGACCATCGTCTTTGACCAAAACTTGCCGCACGCCGAATTCATCAGCCAGGCGCAGCGCGTCGTACAGCGGTGTCCATCCTAGGCTGAGCGGCGGAACGGGCGAAGAATCCGCAATCGGCAGCAACGCGCGATACCGCCAAATGGTGAAATTGCGATCTGTGGCAAGCGCGGCTTTGCTGATTCGTGCGGCGATTTGTTCATAATCGTAAAGAACATCCAGATTGCCGCCGCACGCTGGGCAAACGTAATTGATCTCGTCCACACGGAATGTGCGCATGCATTCGAGGCATTTGAAACCGGCGACGTTATTCATCTCAAAACCACTGCTGAACTTTTGGCATTAACCGCCTGCCAATGGAACCTGTTATGAGTTTCAGGCGAGTTGGATTTCTATGGCGACAACCGCTTGTTTGGGAACCGCGACCACGACACCATCATTGTTGATATTGACGGGTAGCGATGACGGTTTGACTTCGTCTGTATTTGGGAAGGTATTCCGAGCGCGCATATCGCTGTGCGTCAGTGCCACGCCACGGGCTTCGCTGGCCCGCGCGCCGCCCGCCAACCGTATGCGCGCGTTGACCGGTGCGTCCAGCGATGGATTGGTGAGTGTGACTGTCAGGCGTTTTTCGCGGATCGAGGCGGAACCCGTGAGCATCGCCATTTTCGCTGTGCCTTCCTGTGTCGGGACAGTCAATTCAGCGCCGCGAATCTGCATCGGCGTCAGCCGTGCGCCCATGTGCGGCCGATACATTTCAAACACGTAAAACGGTGGCGTGCGTGTGTACTTGTCTTCGAGCGCCAGAAAGAGCGAGTGAATACAGTTGACTGTCTGGGCGACGTTGGCCATTTCAAGCTTATCGGCGTGCCGGTTGAAGATGTCGAACGTGATGGCCGTGTGCAGCGCGTCGCGCAACGTGACTGGCTGGCTAAGAATGTAATCAGGCCTGATCTCTTCGCCTGGCTGATACCAGACGCCCCATTCATCAAGCACGAATTTCGTGCGATGTTGCGGGTCGTATTTCCCCATGATGTCCCAATGCGTTTGCATCACCGTTTCGGTGCGCAATCCTTCTAGCAGCACGGCGTACCAGTCCGCCGCTTTGAAATCCGCCACGCGTGTTTTGTTGGTGCGAAAATCGGAATAGAAGTGCAGCGAGAAGCCATGCACAGGGCTGCGATGGCCGCCCTGCATTGCCGCGAAAAACCCTTCTGTCCAGGCCAGGTCCATATCCCGTGAATGCCCGCGCGGCCCGGTGGCCACCAGAAACGGCTTCACATAGGCCGGAAACTGTGTGACGAACTGGCGATACTGGGTGGCGTATTCGCCCGGTTTCATGTCGCCGCCACAGCCCCAGGATTCGTTTCCGACGCCCCAGTACTTCACGCCGAACGGTTCCTTGACGCCGTTGGCCGCGCGCTCATCCGCCAGGCTTTCGGTCCCCACCGGAGCATTACAATAAGAAACCCAGTCGTGAAACTCTCGGGGCGTGCCTGAACCGACGTTGGCCGCCAGGTAAGGTTCCGCGCCAGTCAACCGGCAGAGCCGCATAAACTCATGCACGCCGAACTGGTTGGATTCCGTCGCATGCTTGCCGGGCGGCATGTAACTTTCCCAATAGCTGTAGGTGCGCGGACGTTTGGCTGCCGGGCCAAGGCCATCGCGCCAATGATACCCATCGGCAAAACATCCGCCCGGCCAGCGCAAATTCGGAGCGCCAAGACGCTTCATGTCGTCAATGAACTGCTTGCGCATCCCGTCAATGTTGGGAATCTTGGAATTCCGTCCTACCCAGACGCCGTCATAGATCACGCCCCCCAGGTGTTCGATGAAATGCCCATAGATGTGCGGATTGATAACCGTTCCCGGTTTGTCCGCCGCGATCTCGATTTCGGCGTCCGCGGCCAGACTCAACCGCGAAGCCGCCAACGCGCCGACTCCGGCTCCTGTCGCTGACTTGATGAAAGTGCGTCGTTGCATTTTGGGTGATGTCTCCTGTTTACATTGGTCTTTGGCAAATCTTCGGGCGAATCATCTTTGATGAATCACTCCGTGCGCGCAGCTTTAATTCGTGCATCCATTTCCGGGATCAACTCCTGATGCTTGCTCCACCACGCCGGATCGCGCTGCGCGTCCAGTTCTTCGACGGTTTTACCTTGTTGTTCCACCCACGTGAAGTATTTCAGGTTGTGCCACTGGCGGCGCACGTCGGGCGTGCCGTCTTTGATCCAATCGGTCTTGGCGCCGTGGAAGATCGCTTCGACATAAGCCGTCGCTCGTGCCTCGTCTATCGCGCCGTAACATTCCGCCATGGACTCCATCACCGAATGATACCGATCAATCGCATCGGTACAGATAGTAACGATCACATCCTGTTTGCCAAGCTGGTAATGCTTCGCGGCTTTGATTGCGCCCAGCACGTTGCAAACACCGGAAATGCCAAAGATGGTCGCAAGCTGTTGCAACTTGGCTTCGGGAATTCCGTAACGGCGCGCCAGCGTTTGTTGTCCGGCCTGACTGGTCAACACCTGCAAGCCTTTTTTGCATTCGATGTCGTCAAGGCACGCAATCGCGTCCATGTTCAACACGTTGTGAATCCAGGTGACGTGTTTGTCGCCGATGCCTTGAATGTCGTGCCCGCCATAACCGTTATTGAAAAGCGTCGGACATTGAATGGGTTCGAGGCCCACGGTGCGCGCATTCGGCCAGACTTGTTTGATGCGGTCACCCGCCGCAATTGTTCCGGCGCTGCCCATCGCCGAAGTGAATGCTGCAATCGAACCATTGCCAATGCCTTGCTGTTTCAGTTCCGCCGCCAGTTCAACAATTGTGTTGCCGGTGACGTGATAATGAAACCGGTAATTCCCCATCACCTCAAACTGATTCAGGATGCGAATGTTCGGATCGCGGCGCAGTTCCCAGGTTTTGTCGTAAATCTCTTTGACGTTCGATTCCACGCCCGGAGTTTTGATGACTTCCGCGCCGTAACTTCCAATGCGCTCGAAGCGTTCGCGGCTCATGCCTTCGGGCAATACGACGATGGATTTTGCGCCGACGCGCCCGCCAACCCACGCGCCGCCAATGCCGTAATTGCCCGTGCTGGGCCAGACGACCGTGTGCTGGTCAATGTCCACCTGGCCAAACAGCAAAGCTTCGGCAATGACCGAGTATGCCGCGCCGACTTTGTGCGCGCCGGTTGGAAAATCGCGTCCGTACAACACGACAATCGGCGCTTCGACGCCGGTCAATTCTTTGGGCAGGACTTCGTATTTGATCTGGTCATCCGCGCCGCGCCAGGTGATGTTGTACAGGTTGATCGGATCAAGCGGCGCTTCGGTCGCGGCTTTAACAGCGCGTTGCCGCACCGCCGGATCAATCGCGCTCGGATGGAGCATTTCTTCAAAGGTGGGTCCGAAAATCGCTCTGGTCATATTATTTTCTCCTTCCAGTTCGTTTTGCGGTTGCCCTTTTTGCCGCCGCTTCAATGAATGCTGCACGAACGCCGTGTTCCCAGGCTTCATTGATCTCTTTCTCAGAAAAACCGGCAACGCGCCCCAACAGGAAAAACGGAGCGTACGCGTGGCCCGAAGCTTTCCAACGCGCCATTTCTATAAGTGAGGGAAGAGCCTGCAAGCGAAGTTCCGCCAGCACGCCAGGATCGCGATGCTCTGTCAGTCTGACCAGTGCAAGTGATGATTTATTACGGTCCGTCCATTCAATCGAATTCAGCATTTCAACAAAGGGCCGTGTTGGAATCCGTATGGGTTGTCGAGCCGCTTTCCCGGAAAGTTCTGCCATAACTGCCAGGGCGCGTGTTGCGTTGTTGCGCACGTTGCCTGCCGGATCACGCATGGCTTCGACCAAATCATTGACCACTGCTTGTTTGTTTGCCGTGTAGGCAATCACCTGAGCGGCCAGCGCGCGCTGTTCCGCGTCGGCGGAGTGGTGCAACACATTGCGAAGCAGGTTCAAATCCCGCGCGGCAAATGTAATGAACCGCTGCTGGATGGCGCGCGATGCCGGATCGTTCATCAAGGCATGTCCCTGCGAATCGTCTTCGGCGGCGTTCCCTTTCAGCACGGCATCCATCTGAGCCTTTTGAAAATCATTACCTGCCTGCTTAATGTCTTCCGGTAGTTCGATCGTTCCTTTTGGGGCTTGATGAAACTCAAACGCAGGAGTGCCTTTCTCACCGATTCCGACATACAAGGTGGCTTTGCCTTTCTCACAGCAAACCCATTCCAGTCGCGCCTGCGCGACGCCGGGTAAAGCTTCCAGTCTGCGCCGCGCATCTTTCGGTTCGTCAGACAGGGAATCACCTTCTTTAACTTGAAGCGCCGCCCGCGCCTGCTGTTCGGTGACAGTCCGCAGTCCGTAAAAATCAATGATTCCAATCGGAGGAATCTGTGGGTCTTGCACTGTCGGCAACAAGAGAGCAAGAAAAATCAGCCAGCTCATAATTCGTTCTCAACTGCGACACCGTTATTGATTACTCAGTATTTCGGAAACGAAGTTCTTTGGAGTATTTCGGGAAGTAAAAGTGGCGTGGACTTCAGGCCGCGCACAAGGGCGGGCGCAGATTAAAGTCCGCACCACTGCTTATCTGAAAACTTAGTTTCCGGAAGTACTCAGCGTTGTCTTCAACCATTTCTTATCCGCCGGCAAATTGTAACAACGCACACCCGTCGCGTTGTAAATCGCGTTGATGATGGCAGGCGTGGTCGGGATCGAAGCCAGTTCGCCGACGCCCTTGCCGCCATACGGACCGTCTTTGGTTTCGTGTTCGATGAAGAAGGAAATCACGTCGGGCGTTTGGTCAATCGTCGGCAGGTTGCACTTTTTCAGCGTGTCGGTTTGCACGAAGCCGTCTTTCATCACGAAGTTTTCCTGCAGCGCCATGCCCAAGCCCATGGAAATGCTGCCTTCGACTTGCCCTTGCAGCGCCAGCGGATTGATGACGCGGCCAACGTCGCTGGCGGCGATCACTTTCAGGACTTTGGTTTCGCCGGTTTTCACGTCCACTTCGACCAGCACGGCTTGCGCGCCGAAACCGAACGCGAAGTGATGATACGGTTCGCACATCGGCGCGACGTATTGATAACTCATCTTGGGCAAACGGCCTTCGCGGCGCATCAGTTTGACGATCTCGGTGAGTTCGACGCTGTGGCCGTTGTTCTTGATTAGCCCATCGGCAAAGAGCAATTCATCGGGCGGTGCGCCCAGCATTTCGGCGGCTCTCAGCGAAAGCAGTTTGCGCACTTCCTTGCTGGCATAGCGTACAGCGTTGCCGGTGACATAGGTTTGCCGCGAAGCCGTTGTCGCCGCGCAATCCAGTGTGCGGTCGGTGTCGGCCACCAGCACATCAACTCTTTCGTAGGGCACGCCGAGTTCTTCGCTGACGACTTGCGCCAGTACGCCTACCAACCCTTGGCCGATTTCGGCTGCGCCAGCGCGAACGGCGGCGCGACCATTGGCAAAAAGCTCGACTTCGGCTCCGGCGGCGTCATACGCGCCGCTGCCGAAGCCTGTGTTTTTGTACGCGCAGGCCACGCCCCAGGCGCGGCGTTTGTCGCCTTCAACCGTTGTGAACGGATGTTTTTCCATTTCGGCGGCGACGGTTTCCAGCGCATCGGCCAAGCCGCAGCTTTCGTGCATCACCTGTCCGGCCAGCGTTTGCTTGCCGTAATTCAAGACGTTCTTGCGGCGGATTTCGACGGGCGAAATGCCCAAGGCTTCGGCCAGTTGATCCATCTGGCTTTCCATTGCAAAAACGCTTTGCGTCACGCCGAAGCCACGAAACGCGCCCGAAGGCACGTTGTTGGTGTACATCGCGAAGGTGTCCACTTTGACATTTTTCACTTCGTAAGCACCTGCGGCGTGCGTGGTGGCGCGCAGCATAACGTGGCTGCTCAAGCTGGCATACGCGCCGCCATCGCCCCAGATTTCGGCTTCGTGCGCGGTGATTGTGCCGTCTTTGCGTGCGCCGGTTTTCATCTTGATACGCGTGGCGTGGCGTTTGGGATGCACCATCAAGGATTCCTTGCGGCTGAGCACCATTTTCACCGGGCGTTTGGTGACGTAAGCCGCCAAGGCCGCGTGAATCTGGACGGAAACGTCTTCCTTGCCGCCGAAGGCTCCGCCGATCAAACAATTGATGACGCGGATTTGGTCTTCGGGCAGGTCCAGCGTCGCGGCTATTTGAGTGCGGTCGCCAAAAGGGATTTGCCCGCCGCAATACACCGTGATTCTTCCAGTCGGATCCGGCACAGCCAATCCGGCTTCGGGTTCGATGAAAGCGTGCTCGACAGTTTGCGTGCTGTATTCGCGTTCGATGATGACTTCGGCTTCAGCAAAGCCTTTGGCAATGTCGCCGTTTTCCAGATGGTAATGCTTCAGGCAGTTGCCGTGTTCTTTGGGATCGTGATGTGGAACCTGTGCATGCAGAATCGGCGCGTCTGGCAACGCGGCTTCTTTGGGGCCAGTGACGACGGGCAGCGGTTCGTATTCGACTTCAACCAGCTTCAAGGCTTCGGCGGCAATGCTCTCAGATTCAGCAACGACCAGGGCAATCGAATCGCCGACATAGCGCACTTTGTCGTAACACAGCACCGGCCAATCAACTTCGTGAACGCCGCAATCCTTGCGACCGGGAATGTCTTCGGCGGTCAGCACGGCAACGACGCCCGGCAGATCTTTCGCTTTACTAACATTCACGTTCAGCAGCCGTGCATGTGGATATTGGCTGCGGAAGGCTCGCGCATAAAGCATCCCGTCAACGTACAAATCATCGGCATAAATGCCTTTGCCGGTGACTTTTTCGACAGCGTCAGGGCGGGGAAGCGGACGGCTGATGGCGTTCAGCGGCTGTTTGACGGGTGGCAGTGGCGGCACTTCCTGACCGGCAGCTTGCTGCACAGCGCGAATGATGGCGTTGTGACCTGTGCAGCGGCAGATGTTCCATTTATGGCCGTCATGGATTTCCGCAAGTGTCGGATTTGGATTTTTTTCGAGCAGCGCCAGCGTTGCCATCACAAACCCCGGTGTGCAGAAACCACACTGCGTTGCACCCTGGTCAATGTAGGCTTGCTGAACGGGATGCAAACTGCCATCGGCGTTGGCCCCAGGCGAAATGCCTTCAATGGTGGTGACGTTTGCGCCTTCGGCGCGCTTCATTGGAATCAGGCACGAACGCACCGGCTCGCCGTTGCTGATGACCATGCAACTGCCGCAGTGGCCGGTCGCACAGCCATCTTTTGTGCCGGTCAGATGCAATTCATCCCTGAGGACATCCATCAATTGGGTTAGCGGTGGCACGGTTACCGAATGCTGTTGGCCATTGACCGTCAATGTATACGTCTGTTTTTCACCCATGATGATTAACCTCTTCGAGAATTGAATTGTAGTAAGACAGAGAGAGGCAACCACAAAAAGCACAGAAGGCACAAAATGGATGAGGTAATTTTGTGTGTTTTGTGCTTTGTGTGGTGAACATGATCTGCACCCGATCAATTATCCAGCAAGCTCATGCCGACGGTGTAATACCGATCTCCAACTGCCGCACCAGCAGGAAGCCGTTCGTCCAGCCATTTCATGTCTTCCGCCGACAAGGAAATATCTGTCGCCGCGGTGTTCTCGCGCATATATGCCAGCCGTTTTGTGCCGGGAATGGGAACAATGTCTTTACCCAGATGCAGCAACCAGGCCAGCGCGATTTGCGCCGGAGTGCAGCCTTTGCGTGTGGCCATCTCTTTCACGGCTTCAACAAGCTGCATATTGCGGTCAAAGTTTTCGCCCTGAAAACGCGGGACATTCACTTTGCGCCAGTCGCCTTCGGGAAGGTCTTCAGCACGCTTGGCGGTTCCGGTCAGAAAGCCGCGACCCAGCGGGCTGTAAGGAACCAGGCCAATGCCCAGTTCGCGGATCGTTGGCAACACTTCCGCTTCGATGTTGCGTTCCCACAGCGAGTATTCCGATTGCAGCGCCGAAACCGGATGCACAGCGTGCGCGCGGCGAATGTTGGCAGCGCCCGCTTCAGACAAACCCAGGTAGCGAACTTTGCCTGCGTTGATCAGGTCCGCCACCGCGCCGACGGTGTCTTCAATCGGCACGTTTTTGTCTACGCGATGCTGGTAAAACAGATCAATGTGGTCAATGCCCAAGCGTTGCAGCGAAGCGTCGCAAACTTCTTTGACGTGTTCCGGGCGGCTGTTGGTTCCAACAGGACGATTGTCCTGGATAGCAAAGCCGAACTTGGTGGCGATGATGGCCTGGTCACGTTTGCCTTTCAGCGCGCGGCCCACCAGCTTTTCATTTTCAAACGGGCCGTAAATTTCCGCCGTGTCGAAAAAGTTGATGCCCAAATCAAGAGCGGTGTGAATTGTTGTGATTCCTTCGGCTTCATCGGCTGGGCCGTAATTGCCGCTCATCTGCATGCAGCCCAGTCCAAGCGCCGAAACGACCAATCCTTGTTTTCCGAGTTTTCGTTGTTCCATTGAATTCCTTTTGTAAAACCCGCTTCCTACCGGTCGCGGTACTGACTAAAACTTGACGACGATCTTTCCGAAATGGCCGCCGCTTTCCATCAGTTGCAAGGCTTCACGTGTTTGATCAAAGCCAAAAACGCGATCCACCACCGGCTTCATGTTATGCAAGCTGATTGCCCGGTTCATGGCTTCGAACATTTCGCGGTTGCCGACGAAAATGCCTTGCAGCCTTATGCTTTTCATCAACACCAGCACGGGATTGATGCCGCTGCCAGCCGCCAGCGCGCCGATGACGGAAATCATTCCGCCCATGCGAACGGCTTTCAGCGAGCGTTCCAGCGTGCCCGCGCCACCGACTTCGACGATGTGGTCAATGCCCGCACCGCCATTCAGATCCTTTGCCGCTTTGTCCCAGTCGGGGTTGGTTTTGTAGTTAATGCCGTCAGTGATGCCCATTCCCGCCAGCCGAGCCAGCTTTTCATCGCTGCTGGAAGTGGCGATCACGCGCGCTCCGTGCATCTGGGCGAACTGCGCAGCAAAGATGGACACGCCGCCGGTTCCCTGAACCAGCACGGTGTCTCCGGCTTTGGTTTGGCCTTTGTCCACGACCGCGTTCCAGGCAGTCAGACCAGCGCAAGGTAGCGTTGCGGCTTCTTCGTAACTCAAGTGTTCCGGCAGCGCGATGACGCCGGTTTCTTCCAGCGCGACATATTCGGCCAGCATTCCCGGTTGGTCGCCGCCGCCTTTCGCGGTACGCGCTTTGGCTTCATTGGGACCCCCGCCCGTCCAGTTTTGAAAGAATGTGCCGATTACGCGGTCGCCGGGCTTGAAGCTTTTGACGTCGCTGCCGACGGCAACGACTTCGCCAGCGCCGTCGGAAAAGGGAATCATCGGCAGTTTCAGCCGGGGATTGTACGTGCCTTTCGTGACCATCAAATCGCGATAATTCAGCGAAACTGCCTTCACGTTGACGAGAACCTGTCGTGCCCCAGGTTGCGGATCCGGCCTTTCGACCAGCGTCAACCCATCCGTGCCAAACTGCTGAAGTTCGTAAGCCTTCATTGTTGCTCCTTAAATTTGATTGCTGTTCGCAGATAGTTTGAAAGCAGCCAAAGACTATTGGAGATGGCCGAACAAAGTAAAGGCGGTTTTCAAGTTCGCCGAATCAACAGAAGAAACGCTGCATTGCTCGACTGAGAGCGGCTCCCTATAATGCGCGACTTGTTTTTACTTCTCGTTTAAGGAGAACCCCGTTGGCACTAAAAGACCTGATTTCGATTAACGATCTGACGACAAAAGAAGTCCGTCAGATTTTCACCACCACCGCTGACCTGAAAGCCAATCCGCGCAATTACAGCCAGGCGCTGGCCGGTTGCAGCGTCGCGCTGATTTTTGAAAAACCGAGTTTGCGCACGCGCGTGACGTTCGATCTGGGAGCAACGCAGATGGGAGCTTCGTGCGTGTACCTGGATCACCAGGGAGTCCGGCTGGGCGAACGCGAATCGGTCAAAGACATGGCGCTGAATCTGGAACGCTGGGTGAATGTGATTGTCGCGCGAACCTACAGCCACGAATCCGTGATCGAATTGGCAGAACATTCCTCTGTGCCGGTGATCAATGGGTTGTCGGAATTTTCGCACCCGTGTCAGGGGCTGACGGATTACTTCACGCTGACGGAAAAGGTCGGAGCGAACCTGAAAGGCTTTCATATCGCGTATGTCGGCGACGGGAACAATACGGCGCATTCCTTGATTTTTGGTGCGGCGAAGCTGGGAGCGCACATCAGCATCGGCTGCCCGAAAGGATACGAACCGGAAAAAGACGTGCTGAAATCCGCTCGCAAGGAAGCCAAAAAGACCGGCGCGAAGATCAAAATCTTCAACGATCCTTTTGAAGCCGTCGAGGGCGCTCAAGCGGTTTACACGGATGTGTGGGCTTCGATGGGATTTGAAGCCGAAACCGAACGCCGCCGCGAAATCTTCTCGGCGTTCCGCGTCACCAAAAAACTGATGAATGCCGCCGAAAAAGGCGCGTACTTCATGCATTGCCTGCCTGCGCACCGAGGCGATGAAGTGGATGCCGACGTGATAGACAGCAAAATTTCGATTGTGTACGACGAAGCCGAAAACCGGCTGCACACACAGAAAGCAATCATGCTGTTGCTGGTTCAAGCCAACCAGTGAATTTATTGTGGATTGCGGAATTCGGATTGCGGATTTGCGCGAGCGAATAAATGAGTACAAACGAGAAATCTGAATCAGAAAAGCGGACAGAGAATGAAACCGAGCAGGCAGCTTCTGCCCAGCCGCAACTGGAAAATCCGCAATCCGCAATCCGCAATCCGCAATCAAAAAGCATCGCCCGCTCCGCAGGCATCGTCAGCATTGCCGTAATGGGCAGCCGCATTCTGGGGCTTGTGCGGGAACAGGTGTTTGCTGCCTTCTTCGGTCCCGGCGTCGCCAACGACGCGTTTAATATCGCGTTCCGAATCCCGAATTTGCTGCGCGACCTGTTTGCCGAAGGCGCGCTGTCTGCCGCATTTGTTTCCACCTTTTCCCGAACCCTGACGCAAAAAGGCGAGCGCGAAGCCTGGCGGTTGGCCAATCTGGTCAGCAACGGACTGGTTCTGGTGCTGTCTGTGATTGTGATTGGCGGCATCGTTTTCGCGCCGCAAATTGTGGATTTGCTGTTTGAACCTGCCAATCCAGCGCAGGCGCAGTCGGCGTATCAATTGACCGTCAAGCTGACAAGAATCCTGTTTCCATTTCTGGTCATGGTTTCGCTGGCGGCGGTGGCGATGGGGATTTTGAACAGCAAAGACCGATACGGCGTACCGGCGTCGGCTTCGACGATGTTCAATGTCGGTTCAATCATTGGAGGACTTTTTTTCGCGTATTTGTTTGCGCCGGAATACATTGCCAACGGAGCTTCGGCGCTGATTCATCAGTACAAACTTCCGCGTGATGATGCTGGCGCGGCTTCGGCAATTACGGGAATGGCCATTGGCACGCTGGTGGGCGGAATCATGCAATGGCTGATTCAGGTTCCCAGTCTGCGTTCTGTTGGTTTTCGCTGGCAGCCGATCATCAGCTTCCGCGACGAAGGCGTGCGGCAGGTGATGCGGATGATGGCTCCGGCAATCATCGGTTCAGCGGCCTTGCAGGTGAATCTGGTCATCAACACCACGTTTGCCACCAGCCTGGGCGAAGGCCGCGTTTCCTGGCTGCAATTCGCGTTTCGACTGATTTACCTGCCGATCGGCATGTTCGGCGTGGCGATTTCAACAGCGACATTGCCCGTGGCTTCGCGGGCGGCGGCGGCGGATAACCTGGTGGAATTCCGCCAGACAATTGCCCAGGCGTTACGTTTGACCTTTCTGCTGACCATTCCGTCCGCAGTCGGCTTGATCGTGCTGAACAAACCGATCATCGCGCTGATTTATCAGCACGGAGGACGCTTCACTGATTACGACACGGCGCAAACCGGCGCTGCGCTGGCGTATTACACTGTCGGGCTGACAGCTTATTCCGCAGTGCGCGTGCTGGCTCCGGCGTTTTATGCGCTGAAAGATACGCGCGTGCCGATGATGGCCAGCCTGTTTTCGATCATCACGAATTATGCCGTCGCCAAATCCACCGTTGATTATTTCGGGATGGGGCATCGCGGATTGGCGCTTTCGATTTCCGTCGTTTCGCTAGTCAATTTTGCGCTGCTGTTTGTTTTTCTGCGGCGCAAAGTCGGCAAGATCGAAGGCGGGAAGTTGCTTTCGACGTTTGTGAAAGTGACGGCTGCCGCAACTGTGATGGGCGCAATTTGCTGGGTGGTTAGCCAGCAGATTGAGGCTCTTCTCGGCAAAGCCAGTTTAGCCGCCCGGCTGATTGATGTGGGCGTTTCCATTGCCATCGGCATCGTGGTGTTTTACGTGGCTGCGCGAATTTTCAAAGTCGGCGAACTGGATCAAATGGTTCGCGCGTTCAAGCGAAAGTTTGGTTCTCGATTCAGCAAGAAGTAAACGACGTAATGAAGCAAAAAACTCTCCCCTCAGCAATCAAAGATCTGGCTCTTTCACTTCTTTTGAAAATCCCCAAGGCCGCTTTTCTTTACGTTCCGATTCTGACGTTCACGGCATTCTTCGGCGATCTGTATTGGTGGTTCGACCTGACCACGCACTTCCGGCTTCAGTATTTGCTGGTTTCGATTTTCTTCGTGTTGCTGTTCGCGTTGCTGAAACTGTGGCGGTGGGCAGGCGTGGCGTTGCTGTGTTTGGCGATCAATGCCCCGTTTGTTGTGTCGTGGTATTGGCCGTCGTCGAATTCAGCGCAAGTCAGCGGAGGGCAGAAGTTGCGGTTGTTGCTATCGAATGTGTTGTGGGACAACAAACATCACGCGGATTTGATTGCAATGGTCAAAAAAGAAAAGCCGGACGTGGCTTTCTTTCAAGAAGTCACACCTCGCTGGGCACAGGCATTTGACGCTTTGCGAGACGAACTTCCTGAATCGTTGCTTCACCCGGACAAAGATGCGGGCGGAATGGCGGTTTTCAGCCGGTCGCCATTTGTTCGGGGTGAAATTGCACCGCTGGCGGATTACAACGGTCCGGCCCTTCTTGTTCAGCTCGAGATTAACGGCAGGTTGGTTTCGATTGTTTCGGTTCACGCGCCACCACCAGGCGGGAAAATGAACTTTGATCATCGGACGGAAATTTTCAATCAAACTGCTGATTTCCTGAATTCGCTGCCGGAACCGAAAATCATCATTGGCGATCTGAACACAACCATGTGGTCGCCTTACTACAAACGTTTTGTCGAAAAGACCGGCCTGGTCAATGTCCGGCAAGGATTTGGCATTTTGCCTTCGTGGCCAACGCATCTGCCGCCACTTTTTATTCCGATAGATCACTGTCTGGCCAGCCAGGAAATTCAGGTTGAAAATGTGCGAACGGGGGATCGGGTTGGCTCGGATCATTTGCCGCTGATTGTTGATCTGGTAATTGGTCAGTACCGCGACCGGTAGGAAGCGCGCTTGTCTGAAAGTCGCTTCCTGCCGCGCGGAACTGACAGCAGTTGTCAGCCACGCTGCTGAATGTGAAAATAGCCGCCGTTCCCGATCCAATCTTCGGAACAAGCAATCACTCCAATTCATTCGAGGGTTACACAGATGAATATGCAGCCGAGCGTTTATGCTCGCATGGCTCTATCGTTGCTCGTTATCTTGCTGATGTCTTCAACCGTGATTCAAAGCCAGACGCCCAGAAACTTCGCGCAGGTGCGGCGCGAATTCAAAACGTTTTACGAACAGGGAAATCGGAAAAACGGCATTGTCGGTAGCAGCTTCATGCTGATTCAGGACGGCCAGGTTATTGCACAGGAATTTTTCGGGCTTGCCAATCAGGAAAAGCAGCAGCCCGTGGATGAAAGCACGATTTACCATTGGGCTTCCATCACGAAAACATTTACGGCCATTGCGATCATGCAGTTGCGTGATCGTGGATTGCTGAAACTGGATGATCCCATCATCAAATACGTGCCGGAATTGAGCGTCGTTCACAATCCATTCGGCCAGATGAGCGACATCACGATCAAGCACTTGATGACGCATTCGGCAGGATTTCGCGCGGCAACCTGGCCATGGGGTGGAGACAAGGAATGGCAGCCGCACGAACCGACCGAATGGGCGCAGTTGGTGGCGATGATGCCCTACACAGAAATTCTGTTTAAGCCCGGCAGCAAATTCAGCTACTCCAATCCGGGAATCATCTTTCTTGGCAGAGTGATTGAGCGTTTAACCGGAGACAATTACGAAACTTACGTAGACAAGAACATCTTCAAGCCGCTGGAAATGCACCGCAGCTATTTCGACGCCACGCCTTATCATCTGCTGAAAAACCGTGCGGCCAGTTATTGGCTGAAAGAGGGCAAGCTGACTCCAGCGCGCTTTGACGTGAATACGGGCATTACCGTTTCAAACGGTGGACTGAATGCTCCGCTGCCGGATATGGTCAAGT
>CAYLJQ010000070.1:0-16172 GCA_964383955.1 uncultured Heliomicrobium sp.
CTAATATCCATCGCGCCTTCAGCGCGGAGCCAAAAAGATGTGGGTAAAGGCAAGGGTGAAATCCAGTCCACAACAGCGTAAGCGGAGGGCTTCTAGCAATCGGCCTTGTGCCCTTATCGCTTCGACCCCGTGCCCTTAGCCTTAAACGGCCTGCCATCAACCTCCAGCACTTGAGCGCCCTTGATCAAGCGCTCACCTTGCGGCGGATACATAGAGGGCGGGCGGTGAAAGTCAACCCGTTCGACGTCGGTCCAGGGCACGAACTCGGGGCTTTGACTACCCTCACCGAAGATCAGCAATCCGGGGTTCCCTTCGCCGAGGTCGCCGCGGCAATCAAGCTGCATCTCCTCGCCGTTATGGAGCGTCACCTTGGCGTGTTGAGTGACGCGCTCTTCGCTACCGGGAAGCACGATCGAGGCGATCAGGCCGAAGAGAATGGTGTAGTCCACGCCCTGGGATGGGGCGTCGAGTGTCTCGGTGGTTTCGCTCTCGTCCAGGTCATAGACCAGGCGGCCAGTGAGGCGGCGGCCGTCGCGTGTGGTGACGCTGCCCGTGAGTGGTTGCCCTGGCGGGAAATCGCCATAGGCAGGGCCGCTACCGCCGGGGCTGAAGTCGAGGCGCTCAAAGGCATCCCAGGAGATCAGAACCCGACCGTAGCGCCGGTCGTCGACGTAGATCCCCAGGTTGTCCTTGCCGACCTCCCGGCTGCCGGAGAGGATGATCTCGCGGCCGTCGAGCATCGTCACCAGGGAACTGTCGTTTGAGTGGCGCGCAATGGAGCGCAGAGTGTCGAACCGCAGGCTGAGATTCCCATTGGCACTGCGGCCACTGAGTTCATCGGAGCCGACCCCCTTGTTCCGGTTCCACTGGACGAAGCCGGTAAAGACGCCTTGATGCGTGCGCACTGTACCGTGGAGTTGCTGGGGAACCACGCCTGCCGCGTCAGCGGGGAGAAATTCGATGGCGCGGATCCGCCGAGGACCGAAGTCTAGTACGCCCCGACTACCGTCCCACACACGCACGCCGTCATCCAGGTCGTTGGAGGAGTACCAGTCGGAGTCGAACACCGTCCCGCTCTTGAGCGTCACCCGGACGTTTTTACCGAGCAATTCGATGCGTGTGATGTCGCCCAAGCGCGCCATGAAGGGCCTCACGAGGTCTATCTTCTCCTCACGTTTCGCAATTGTGATGCCGAAGATCTTGATCGGGTGCGGCTCTTTGCGCAGACGTTCGGGCGGCACGTGGGTGGCCCAGGGGTTTTGTTGCTTGAAGCCGTTGAAGTAGTCGCCCCAGAACGCTTCCTGGTGTTGCCCAAAGCGCAGCCGCCCTTCGTAGGTGGCGCCGTCGGTGAGGGTGATGCGGCCATAGAGGAAGCTAGGGTGTGCCTCTGCCACTGCGGTTGAGGGCGTGCTTGCGGTCGAGGTAGGCGTGGCGGGGGCGACGTTCCGCTTGAGCGCCAGGTAACCGGCGATGGCGAGGCCGAACACGATGGCCAACGCTCCGCCGACGATTGTGGCTCTCTTCATGATCGGCTCTCCTGGGTTACTGGCGGTGTGTACACGGTCACAAATTCCACGACGTTTATATACTTTGCAGCTATCATTGGCGGTCGCTCAGCTTTTACCTCTTTGTTTTTTTGCGCGCCATTGAAGAACAGTTGCAACGACTGCCGCTACGCTCGAAAGAAAGGTAATCAGAATTGCTGGCGCGACAATCCCCGTGATGTCTTCCCCTGTCCCACGAGCTAGAAACATCAAGGTAGCGATTCCTGCCACCATCAAGCTGCTGATGGTGACCCCAGCGTATTTGACATATTTCAATGTGGTTAAGTCTTGTTGCATAGAATACCTCCTAATTGTTGTCGCGTTGCTATAGCGAAGCGAGCTGCTGCTTGTCTCCTTCGCGGCATCTTTCCAGTCTACCTTTTCGGCATTATTTGTCCTTGGTGAAAATCCGCTGCCCGCCGCCGCGTTTGATGGTCATCTGATTTTTCGCGACGTCGAATTCGAAAACGATGCCGGCAGCGGTGCCATTATCGAGTTTGAATTTGTCCTGCGCCGTTGCTTCCAGCGGGACAGCCGATCCCGCTCCGGGCGGTTGCGCGTAAAGCGTCGCGCCGTTGCGGGTGATCGTAAATTTCACGGGAGCGTCAGCGGTCGAATAAACGCCGACGTATTTGTCCAGCACTTCGGTGCTGACGGCAACGGATTCAAAGGCGGGAATCTGAAACGGCTTATTGTAATAAATGTCCATCACGCCGTTCATGAGGTCCTTTACCGGGTAAACCTTTGCGTTTGTGGTGTAGGCGACTGCCAGTTTTTCTTCCGGCAGGTACATCAGCCACGAACCGTAATTGTCCGCACCACCCGTATGCCCGTAAAAGGTCTTCCCGGCGAATGTGAAGTGCTCCATTCCCGATAACTCGCCGTTCTTGATCGCTTTCATCTGCTCCACACTCTCCTTTGACACGTGCTTTCCGTCGAACAGCGCCTGGATGAATTTGGCCAGGTCGTGCGGTGTCGAAACAATCGCGCCTGCGCTGAACAGGATGCTTGGATGTGTCTCAGCCACCGGTTTCCACCCGTCGCCGAAATTCATATAGGTCAGCGCTTCGTTTTTGCTCACATCAATATTGCCGGTCGCCAAGTAGGTATCGTTAAGTCCGATCTTTGATGTGATTCTTTCCTTGAGAGCTTCCGCGTAGGATTTGCCGGTTACCTTTTCCAGGATAAGACCTAAAAGCTGATAGCCGGAATTGCTGTAGGAATACTTGGTGTCCGGTTCGAACTCGGGCGTGGCTTTGACGATCAGGGCAAGCATTTCATCCTTCGTCATCGGAAGCGTGTTGACGTTTCCCTGAGCATTCTGCTGAGGCCTCACGTTTGGGATACCGCTGCGGTGCCAGAGGATTTGCTCAATCGTAATTTTTTTAGCGTTGGGAACCTGCGGGAAGAATTTGTCGAGGGTGTCGGTCCGCTTTAATTTTCCTTCCTCAACGAGCTGCAAGATCATCGAGGCAGTGAACATTTTGGTGATCGAACCGATTCGGAACCGGTTCGCCGCGGTCAACGGTTTCTTTTCGGTTCCGTTGACCTGGCTGTAGCCGATGGCGCGGGTGTAAACAACATTGCCATTTTTGGTGATTGTCAGACTGCCCATCGCTTTGTTCTTTTCGGCGAGCCGATCAAAAAACTGGTCGAGTTTGGCTTTGTCCAGCGTCTGCGCATAGCTGGCAGTAAACATTGCCAAAGTCAGTAAGATTGCAAGCAGGGTTTTGATTTTCATAAAAGCCTTTCTGTTTCCGAATTGGGAAGCAGGAAGGCTTTTAAAATACTGCCTTGTATCTGTCAAGGACTTTGCCTCAAAAAGTTCTTGGACCGTCTCAAGCTCCGGCACGAACTCAAATGAAGATGCAGCCGAGACAGGCAACGCGCTGATTGTTGCCACTACGATATTCGTGTGTAAAAGCTTGTCGATATTTTCGATCTTGGGATCAGCGCGTCCCACAGACGCACATTCCCGTACACGGACAAAACTTTTCAATCTATCAATTTCACTACTTGCTGCGTTTAACGAGGCATTTAAGAGGCACGCCAATTGAGTGAACTGAAGAAACCATGAATTCAGATTTGTGATAACCACGAGGCTTTTTATGCAAACTTTCTGGCAAGACCTGCGCTATGGCGTGCGAATGTTAATGACGAAACCGGGCTTTACGCTGATTGCGATTCTGACGCTGGCACTCGGCATTGGAGCGAACACGGCAATTTTCAGCGTCGTCAATGCCGTGCTGTTGCGGCCATTGCCATACGCTGAGCCGGAGCGCCTGGTGGCGGTGTGGGAAACCAACAAGAAAAATTCAGGGACAAATGCTGTTTCCTATCCGAACTTCTTTGACTGGCGCGCGCAAAGCAAATCCTTTGAGCGGATGGCGTCTTACTACACAAACACCTCAACGCTGACCGGAGTGGCCACGCCGGTGAATCTGCGCTGCGCGGTGGTTTCGGCGGAGCTGTTTTCACTGCTTGGTGCCAAACCGCAACAAGGCCGCTTGTTTTTGCCCGAAGAAGACAAGCCGGGAAATAGCACAGGTCGCGCAGCCATCATCAGCAATGGGTTATGGCAAAGGCAGTTCAGCGCCGATCCCAATCTTGTTGGACGATCTTTGACGCTCAGCGGCAAGGTTTTCAATGTCGTCGGCGTGATGCCTGCCGGGTTTCAATATCCAATCGAAGCGGAGCCGATTGAAGTTTGGATGGCTTCGGCAATAGACGGCGAAAAAGACAAACCGGAAGATACCGCGAACAATGAACAGCGCGGTGCGCATTATCTGCAAGTCATCGGGCGGTTGAAGCCAAACGTCAAACTGGAACAGGCGCAGGCGGAACTGGATGTCATCGCTGCCAATCTGGAAAAAGAGTACCCGGACACAAACACACGCTCAGGCGTTCGCGTCATTTCTTATCACAACGATCTGGTCGCAGATTACCGAAGCGCCCTGTGGATCATTCTTGGGGCAGTCGGTTGCGTCCTGTTGATTGCCTGCGCCAACGTCGCCAATTTGCTGCTGGCGCGGGCGACGGTCCGATACAAGGAAATTGCTGTGCGCTCAGCGCTGGGAGCCAATCGCTGGCGCATCATTCGGCAATTGCTGACCGAAAGCCTGGCGCTTAGCCTGACTGGCGGTTTTCTGGGATTGATGGTGGCCTGGTGGGGAACAGAACTGCTGGTCCAAATGATTCCCGCAGATGTGCCACGATTGACTGAAATCAATCTGGATCGCTGGGTGTTCGGTTTCACGGTGCTGGTGTCTGCGTTGACGGGAATTATTTTCGGTCTGGCTCCGGCGTTGCAGGCTTCGAAAGTGGACTTAACCGAAGCGATGAAAGAAGGCGGGCGCGCGTCCAGTTCAGGCGGCGGAAGGTCGCGATTGCGCAACACGTTGGTGGTCGCCGAAATCGCCGTCGCCATCGTGGTGCTGGTCAGCGCCGGATTATTGCTGAAAAGTTTTCGAAAGTTGCAGCAAGTGGATTTGGGGTTTGACACGCGAAATGTGCTGACGGCGTCGGTCGAAATCCCGGATGCGCAATATCCCAAACAGGAGCAGGCTTCGGCGTTTTACAAAGGCTTGTTGGAAAAGGTCAAAGCCTTGCCGGGCGTGGAATCCGCCAGCGCCATTATGCCGTTGCCGCTGGGCGGGGATTCGTTTTCGATTTCCTTCGAAGTCGAAGGCCGCAACATTCCCAAGGGCGAATTGCCAAGCGCGAATTTCCGCATCATCAATGACGATTACTTTCCCACGATGAAAATTCCTCTGCTGGCCGGACGGGATTTCACGTCCAGTGACAGCGCAAAATCACAGCCGGTCGTCATCATCAACGAAGCGTTTGCGCAAAAACATTTTTCCGGCGAAAACCCGCTTGGCAAGCACCTGAAGCCTGGCATTTCAATGGGCGAGGCAAAGAAGTGGTACGAAATCGTTGGCATCGTCAAAAGTGTCAAGCACCGCCAATCGCTCAGCCGCGATTACGAACCGGAATATTATTTGCCGCATACGCAAATGTCGTTCGGCGGGATGAATCTGGTTGTTCGCACGAAAAACGATCCGCGCGCATTGGTTGGCGCGCTTCAGAACGAAGTGAGTTCGCTGGACAAGAACGTTCCCATCTACCGCCCGAAAACCCTGGAACAATATGTCGGCGTTGCCGTTTCGCAGCCGAAATTTAACGCGCTGCTGCTGGCTTTGTTTGCCGGTTTGGCCTTGTTGCTGACGGCGATTGGGTTGTACGGCGTGATGGCTTATTCCGTCGTTCAGCGAACGCGGGAAATCGGCGTCCGCATTGCGCTGGGCGCGCAAACGGGAGACGTGCTGAAAATGGTGCTGCGTCACGGATTGGTGCTAACGGCGTTTGGCTTAATGATTGGCCTGGGCGCAGCCTTTGCGCTGACGCGGCTGATGTCCACGATGCTGTACGGCGTTACCGCAACTGATCCGCTAACGTTCGTCGTCATCGCATTGCTGCTGACCTGTGTTGCGATGCTGGCCTGTTACTTTCCGGCTCGAAGAGCGACAAAGGTTGATCCGATGATTGCGCTTCGATGTGAATAGATTCCCCGATGCTGGATGCTGGCTGATGTCGGATCAATCCGATTGCTTCGGTTGCTTCACTCCGCTCAGGCAATTCAGTTTTGGGAACATGTCATCCCAGAAACGGACAGCGCTTCGGCTCGCAAAACTCTGTGTGCATCCTCAAGTTCAGCCAGACAAAGATTTACGTGATTCCCAAAACTGGCACGCTGGTTGGTAAGCCAAAGCAAGATATTCCAAACCAACCGCCGCCAAACAAGCGGCTGTTGACCTTTATCTGAAACACAAGGGGAGATAACGGATGAATACGCTCTGGCAAGACCTGCGCTATGGACTGCGAATGATGATGAAGCAAAAAAGCGTCACGGCGATTGCCGTGTTGTCGCTGGCGTTGGGGATCGGCGCAAATACGGCGCTGTTCAGCATTGTGGATGCGATGCTGCTAAAGCTGTTGCCGGTCAAAGAGCCAGAGCGGTTGGTGCTGTTTCAATCGCTGGTCGGGGAAAATTTTAGCTATGGCGGTTACAGCGGCAACACGCGCAAAGACCCGGCGACGGGCCAAACGATTGGGACATCTTTTCCATATCAGAGCCTTCAGCGAATGCGCGAGCAGCAAAGCAAGCAGAACGCCCTTTCGGACATTTTTGCGTACAGCAATATCAGCTTGACCATGCTGGCAGACGGGCAAGCGGATGCTGTCAGCGGGCAGGTTGCCACGGGCAACTATCACAGGGGGTTGGGAGTGCGGCCACTGATTGGCCGTTTGCTGACTGACGAGGACGATCAAGCTGGGGCAAGCCCGGTTGCCGTGCTGAGTTATCGGTATTGGCAAAAACGGTTTGGCAGCGATGCATCAGTTGTCGGCAAACAAATCAATCTGAACAATCGCGCATTTACGATTGTGGGCGTGACCCCCGCCGGATTTGATGGCGCTGGGCAGGTTGGTTCGACCCAGGATGTGACGATTCCGCTGGCAATGGAAGCGTCGCTGAATACCGATCCGAAACGTTCGCGGAATTATGGCGCGGGGCAATGGTGGTTGCGAATTATGGGCCGTTTGCAGCCGGGCGCAATGCAGGAACAAGCGAAGGCGCAAATGGAACTGGCGTTTCAGCAATCCGTTGTCGAGCATCGCGAAGTGCGCAACACGCAATCACTGGCCAACGGTGGCAACGCAGTCAGCCCTCTGGAAGCGAAAGATTATCCGCGCCTGTCGCTGATTTCCGGCAGCCAGGGCGAAATGAACTCGCGCAGCTATTACGCGCCTTCGCTGTATTTGCTGTTGGGCGTTGTGGGGATGGTTTTGTTGATTGCCTGTGCCAACGTGGCGAATTTGCTGTTGTCGCGCGCGTCCGCACGGCAAAAAGAAATCGGCGTTCGATTGGCGCTGGGCGCTAGCCGCTGGCGATTGATGCGGCAACTGCTGACTGAAAGCGTCCTGCTTTCCGCAGTCGGCGGAGCGCTGGGATTATTGTTCGCGCTGTGGATCAAAGACGGGTTGCTGGCCGTCAGCGATTGGGGGCCGAAAGCGCTGGAGCCCAAACTGGATTGGCGCGTGCTGGGCTTCACGTTCGGCCTGTCATTAGTGACCGGGGTTATCTTTGGATTGGCTCCGGCGTGGCGCGCGACCAAAGTGGACCTGACGCCGACGCTGAAAGACAGCGGGCGCGGTTCCAGCGCGGCATCGCGTTCCTTGCTTAGCCGAGGGCTGGTGGTCATGCAGGTTGCGCTGTCGTTGTTATTGTTAATTGGCGCAGGTTTGTTCGTGCGGACGCTGCTGAATTTGCAGCGCGTGGATCCGGGTTTCAATACGCAAAACCTGTTGTTGTTCAGCGTGTCGCCGGGGATGATCGGTTACAAAGACGAACGGCTGGTGCAGCTTTACGCGCAAATGACCGAACGGCTGGAAGCATTGCCCGGCGCGCCGAAAGTGACGTTTGCCAATGTGACGTTGCTATCGCAGAGCACCAATTCGAGCAGCTTTTTTTTGCGGGATGCGGTAAATGCCACTCCGGATGCCGAAGGGCGTATCAAGGCGACGGGAAACACCAATATGTTATACGGGCGTGACAACCTGTTAGAGACGCTGGAAATTCCGCTGCTGGCCGGGCGCACCTTCAACCGGCAGGATGACGAACGCGCACCCAGAGTCGCGGTCGTGAACCAAACCTTCGCCAACAAGTATTTCCCCGGCGAATCTCCGGTCGGAAAACGCTTCACCTTCGATCCCAAAAAGCCGGATGAAATCGAAATCGTTGGCTTGGTCAAGGACGCCAAATACGCCACCCAACGCGAAGAAACTCGCCCCACGACATACTTACCCTGGCGGCAAGACCAGCGTTCGATGTCCAGTGCGAATTTCTTTCTTCGCACCACAGGCGATCCCCGTGCGGTGGTTGCCTCCGTGCGGCAAGCCATGCGCGACATAGACCAAAACCTGCCGCTGACCAGCATCATGACGCAAGCCGAACGCGCAACCGAAACGCTGCAAATGGAACGGTTGTTTGCCAAGCTGGTCACGCTGTTTGGGTTGCTGGCGCAACAGCTTGCCGCGATTGGGTTGTTTGGCGTGCTGGCGTATTCCGTGTCGCAGCGCACACACGAAATCGGCATTCGCATGGCGCTGGGCGCTTCGCAACCCGACGTGCTGAAAATGATCGTTCAACAAGGCATGACGCTGGCGATCATCGGCATTGGGTTGGGATTGGGCGGCGCGTATGTGCTGACAAAGTATCTGGAAAGCCAGATGCAGCTTTCCAAAATGCTGTTTGGCATCAAGCCAAATGATCCGGTCACGTACGGCATTGTTGCCGTCTTGTTGACCATTGTGGCCTTGATCGCCTGTTACCTTCCGGCGCGGCGCGCGACGAAGATCGAGCCGATGGAAGCGCTTCGGTGCGAATGACCGGTACGCCGTTTATCCGTCGCCCAACAAAACCTGCGAGCCTTTACCCAGGAGGGTAATGTCCGTATTGAAGTCACTGCCGGAAATCGCAGTTTGGTGGCACGCCGCTGAACGGTGCTAGAATCCGGCAATGGACCTTCGTACCTCTGAACCATATTGGCTGCTGAAAAGCGGCTTGCTCAATG
The DNA here is from genome assembly GCA_964383955.1 of uncultured Heliomicrobium sp. Lineage (GTDB taxonomy): Bacteria > Acidobacteriota > Blastocatellia > RBC074 > RBC074 > RBC074. Next base: position 9,179 of record CAYLJQ010000070.1, read on the forward strand.
TTTATCCTTCGTTACAAGAAAACCTGAACGTAGATTTTGCGATTATGGGCGGCGGCATTACTGGCGCTCTGGTCGCGTATTACCTGTCGCAGGCAGGCATCAGCGTCGCCCTTTGTGATCGCCGTCATATCGGAATGGGCAGCACTTGCGCCAGCACAGGGCTGTTGCAGTACGAAATTGACAAACCGTTGTTTGAGTTGACTGAACTGGTCGGCGAACAACAGGCAGCCCGCAGTTATCACCTTTGCCTGGAATCCATTGCCAAGCTCGCAGAGCTAACCCGCAAGCTGAAGATCGAAGCGGAGTTCGAGGATAAGCAAAGTTTTTACTACGCTTCTCGCAAAAAAGACGTCCCTGATCAGATCGAGAAGGAATACAAAATCCGTCGCAAGCATGGCATCGCTGTCCGCTTACTTGATGAAGCCGCGATTGCTGAGCGGTTCCCCTTTGTGGCACCCGCCGCCTTGTTATCTGACACAGGCGCTCAGGTGGACGCCTATCGTCTGGCGCAAGGATTGTTACAGGCCAGCATCAAACACGGCGCACAGGTTTTTGACCAGACGGAGATTGTGAAGATCGAACATCCATCGCGCGGCGTTTTGTTGCGCACCGAACACGGCCACACGATCAAAGCGAAAAAACTGGTCATTGCAAACGGTTACGAAGCATTCAACTACCTGCCGTTCAACGTGATTCGTTTGCATTCGACGTATGCGTTGATCAGCGAACCTCTGCCGCAGAAAGAGATTTGGTACAAGAACTGTTTGATTTGGGAAACCGCAACGCCTTATCTGTACATGCGCACCACCAAAGATCGCCGCGTCCTGGTGGGCGGCAAGGACGAAACATTTCAAAGCCCAAACAAACGGGACAAGCTGCTGACGCGCAAAACGCGCGAACTGGTCGAAGCTTTCGGCAGAAAGTTTCCTGACATCCCTATCCGGGTTGATTTTGCCTGGGCGGGGACCTTTGCTGAAACCGAAGACGGATTGCCCTACATCGGCTCCATCAAACAATTGCCCAACACATATTTTGCGCTCGGGTTTGGCGGCAATGGCATCACCTTCAGCCAGATTGCGGCGGAGATTCTTCGCGATTTTGCGCTTGGCAGAAAGAATCCAGACGCGAAAATTTTTACTTTTGACCGCTCAAAATAACGTTTCGATTGAGACGCTGTTGAACCGCAACTCAGCAATTGTCATCCCGATTCTGGGATTCCTACGTCCCGAAAGCGAAGAGAAAAACCCTTTGATTGTCTTGCTACTGGTTTCCTAACTTCCTTCCTGACAGGGTTTATGCGCCGCGATAAATTGGCACGCCATTTGGAATGAAATCCCAAAACTCTCTGCATCGAAATTCGATTGATCAGACATCTGGTCACCGCAATTTGTCAGATTCTTTGGAGGAAACATGCAAACCCTGTTGCAGGACTTGCGCTATGGCGCGCGATTGATGCTAAAAAATCCTGGCTTCAGTTTGATCGCCGCTCTGACGCTGGCTTTGGGCATTGGCGCGAACACGGCAATTTTCAGCATGGTCTACAGCATTTTGCTGCGTCCGCTGAACTATCCCGAATCTGGGCGGATCGTAACGTTGTGGGAAGACCACACACGACGCGGAGGCCCGTTGCGCGAATGGACTTCGCCGCCGGGGTATCAGGATTGGCGAGAACAAAGCACCGTGTTTTCGCACACAGCGGCGATGACGGGTTGGGGCCCGACGTTGACCGAAGCCGGTGAACCGGAACGTTTGGCCGGGGCCAGCGTCGGACACGAAGCCTTTGCGGTGCTGGGCGTCAAGCCGATGCTCGGACGCGAATTCACGCCCGAGGAAGACACGCGCGGCGCAGCCAAAGTCGCCATCATCAGCCACAGTTTATGGCAGCGCCATTTCAGCAGCGATGGGTCCATTGTCGGCAAAGCCATACGGCTTAGCGGCGAAAGCTACACCGTTGTTGGCGTCATGCCTGCCGGCTTTCAATTTCCGATTTTTGACAAAGTCGAGGTCTGGGCTCCGTGGCAACCAGCGCAAGGGCCGGGTTGCCAACGTGGATGTTACACGCAACGCGTTATCGCGCGGTTGAAGCCAGGCGTCACCCTGGAACAGGCGCGCACGGAATTGACGACCATCGGCCAGCGTGTCGAACAACAGTTTCCCGAAGACAACAAAAACATTGGCGTGACCGTGACGCCATTGCAGGAATTTCTGGTCGGCGACGCGCGCGACGGGATGTTCGCCTTGTTGCTGGCCGTTGGATTGGTGCTGGCCATCGCTTGCGCCAACGTCGCCAGTTTGTTGCTGGTCAAAGCTGCCACGCGCGTTCGGGAAATCGCCGTGCGAACAGCGCTCGGTGCCAGCCGCTGGCAAATCGTCCGGCAATTGCTGACCGAAAGTTTGTTGCTGGCATTGATCGGCGGCGCGCTGGGCGTGTTGCTGGGATATTGGCTGGTGGATTTGCTGAAACGCATTGCGCCGGACGGAACGCCCCGGATTGAAGAAATCACCATCAACAATCGCGTGTTGCTGTTCAGCTTGGCGATGTCAGTATTGACCGGATTGCTATGCGGATTGGCTCCGGCGCTGCAAGCAACCAAACCGGATTTGAATCAAACCTTGCGCGATTCCGGCGCAGGAAATAAAGGCAGCGCTGGCGGTGGCCGCGTTCGTTCAGGTCTGGTGATTGTGGAAATGGCCCTGGCCTTGACGCTACTGGTTGGCGCGGGATTGTTGCTGCGCAGCTTTATGAAACTGCAAAACGTTGATCCTGGCTTCAGTCCGGCAAACGTGTTGACCGCGCGTTTTGGTTTGCCGCAGAGCGCGTACCCGGATCGTCAACAAGTCGCCAATTTTCATCGCCAGCTTCACGAACGGCTTAAAGCTTTACCGGGTGTGCAATCTGTCGCGTACAGCAGTTCCGTTCCGATGACTGGCATCAACACAGACACCAGTTTCATCGTCGAAGGCCGCCCGATTCCTCCGCCGGACGAACGTCCGAATTCGTGGATCAGCATCGTCAGCCCAGATTACTTCGACACGATGAAAATTGCGTTGCGGCAAGGGCGAACTTTCACGGGCAGCGATCACGAAACTGCGCCGAAAGTTGTCCTTATCAGCGAAGCCACCGCGCGACGGTACTGGCCAAATGAAAACGCTGTCGGCAAACGGGTTGGCTTCGGCCTGGAAAAACCTGATTGGCGCGAAATCGTCGGCGTTGTCGCCGATGTTCACCATTTCGGGTTGAGCGAGGATTCGCGGCCCACAATGTACTTTTCCTCGCAGCAAATTTCGCGCAGCGTCACGAACGTGCTGATGCGCGTGCAAGGCGATCCGGCGAATTTCACCTCTGCGTTGCGCCGTGAAGTGCAGGCGCTGGACAAAAATCTGGCGCTTTCCACGACGCAAACCATGGACGAAGCGATGGCTTCCACCATTTCCACGCCGCGCTTGCTGATGCTGTTGTTCGCCGGATTCGCCGTGATTGCGTTGTTGTTGGCAGCGCTGGGCATTTACGGCGTTATGGCGTACGCAGTGTCGCAACGAACGAACGAAATCGGCATTCGCATTGCGCTTGGCGCGCAAGTGGGCGACGTGCTGAAACTGATCATCGGGCAGGGAATGCGGTTGGCGATGATCGGCGTCGGCGTTGGTTTGGCAGCTTCGATATTGGTGACAAAGCTGATGAAAACGCTGCTTTTCGGCGTCAGCCCCGCCGATCCTGTGACGTTTGTGCTGATTCCGTTGTTGCTGCTTGGCGTTGTGCTGCTGGCCTGCTGGATTCCGGCGCGCCGGGCGACAAAAGTTGATCCGATGATTGCCTTGCGGTACGAATAAACCATCGCAGAAAAAATCAGGGAAGAAAATCCGAAGTTGCTTCGTCTTATGGGCGAACGCAAAAATTCTCACCACAAATGGGGAGGAGGCACCAAACCTGTATGATCGGTTTTGTGACTTCTATGCCTTTTGTGGTGAACGCATTTTTATAGCGCGATGGTCATTTACGATAAGGGGAAGCGATGCAAACACTCTGGCAAGACTTGCGGTACGGCGTGCGAATGTTGTTGAAGAAGCCAGGCTTTGCCTTGATTGCTGTTTTTACGCTGGCGCTCGGCATCGGCGCGAACACAACGATCTTCAGCGTCATCAACGCAGTGTTGCTGCGTCCGTTGCCATACGACCAGCCGGATCGTGTGGTCATGCTGTGGGAAAGCGACCCGCACCGAAACATTGAACAGGAAATGGTGTCGCCGCTGAATTACAAACAATGGCGGGAACAAAGCCAGTCTTTCGAAAACATCGGGTATTGGACGGGCACCGGAGAGTTCAATCTGGTCAATGCTGAAGGCGTTGAAAAGGCCAGGTGCGCGTACGTTTCTTCGGGCGTGTTCGCCGCGTTGCGGGGGCGCCCGCATCTGGGGCGAGGTTTTCAGTCCGATGAAGACAAGGAAAAAGGCGAACGCTCTGCTTTGCTCAGTTACGATTATTGGCAATGGCGATTTGCCGCCGACCCCAACGTCGTGGGCCGAACCATTACGGTAGACACGTATGGCCGTCGTGATTACGTCATTGCCGGTGTGATGCAGCCAGGCTTTCGCTTTCCCAACCAGACGGATGTTTGGTTGCCTGTGGGTTGGGACGGGATTCCGCGCCAGCGGAACGGCCACTGGCTGAATGTCATTGCGCGGCTTCGGAATGGCGTGACGCTGCCCCAGGCGCGCGCGGAATTGAACACCATTCAGGGACGCATTGCCGCGCCAAACCCGGAAATGCTGATCGGGTCGCAGGTCGCCATCATCCCGCTGCTGGAACAGACTGTGGGAACGCGTTTGTCCACGGCGCTGATGCTGTTGTGGGGTGTCGTTGCGTGCGTGTTGCTGATTGCCTGCGCCAACGTCGCCAACCTGTTACTGGCGCGGGCTGCTGATCGGCAGAAAGAAATCGCCGTCCGCTTGGCGCTGGGCGCAGGCCGTATCCGAATGATTCGGCAATTGCTGACCGAAAGCCTGTTGCTGGCAATGGCGGGCGGCGCTGTGGGCGTGCTGCTTGCGGTGTGGAGTCTGAAACTGCTGATTGCCTTCAATGCCGATGTCATTCCGCGTTTGAGCGAAACGCGATTGGATGGCCGTTCGCTTGGCTTCACGCTGGCGATGACGTGTGTGACCAGTTTGCTCTTTGGCATTGCGCCCGCGTGGCAAATGACCAAACCGGATTTGACAGTTGCCCTGAAAGATAGCGGCAAAGGCGCAACCGCTGGATTGCAACGAAGCCGATTGCGCAGCCTGCTGGTTGTGGCAGAAGTTGCGCTTTCGATGATGCTGCTGGTCGGAACCGGATTGATGATTCGCAGCTTCGCGCAACTGGCGAGTGTGGATCGCGGCTTTGCGCCGGAGCACCTATTAACGGCGAAACTGGATTTTTCGATTTCGGGGTTTACTAGTTGGGTTCAGGCAACTGAAACGCGACCGCAAGTCACCTTGCGCCAATTGCTTGAACGTCTGAAAGGGCAGCCCGGCGTGCAATCTGTCGGCGCGGTCAGCGACAAAGCCAGTTTCCAGCTCACCATCGAAAACCGTCAGACCGGCGTGGAAAGCGATTATCCGCGCACCGCCTCGCAAGCCATCACGCCGGATTATTTCCGCGCAATGGGCATCAACTTGCTGCGTGGCCGCACCATCGCGGAAAGCGACACGCTGGAATCTCCGCGCGTCGCCGTCCTCAGCGAATCGTTGGCCAAACGTTGTTTTCCAAACGAAGACCCGATCGGCAAGCGCATCTATCACGGCCGATTGAATCCCGGCGTGGTGCCGGAGCCGGATCGCTGGACGAATGTGTCCCTGTGGGCAGAGGTTATCGGTGTAGTTTCAGATGTGAAGAGCTTGAATCTGGACCCGAAAGTCGAACCGAATATCTACATTCCGTATTGGCAATGGCCCATGCAATCGCCGACGCTGGCTGTGCGAACGACTGCCAATCCAGCCAATCTGGCCGCCGCCGTTTACAGCGAAGTCAAAGCGGTCAACAAAAATTTGCCCTTGCCGAAAGTGCAGACCATGAACGAACGACTGTCGGACGTCGTCGCAGAACCGCGCTTCCAAACCTTGCTGCTGGGATTGTTTGGTTTGGTGACGCTGGTACTGGTCAGCTCAGGCATTTACGGCGTCGTGTCTTATTCCGTCGCGCAGCGCACGCACGAAATCGGCGTGCGCATGGCCTTGGGTGCCGAATCGCGAGACGTGCTGCGGCTCGTCCTTCGACAGGGGATGACGCTGGCAGGCTTGGGCATTGGGCTTGGATTGTTGGGCGCGTTGGGACTGACACGATTGTTGAAAACCTTGTTGTTTGGCATCAGCACAACCGATCCGCTGTCCATCGGTTTGGCGGCGTTGTTACTGGCAGGTGTGATGTGGCTGGCCTGTTATCTGCCCGCTCGCCGAGCGACGAAAGTTGATCCGATGATTGCTCTCCGATGCGAGTGAGCTCGATTCGCAAGGAGATACATTTTCAAAGTATAGGGCTGCGCTTACTGCCGAAAAGGCAGAGCCTTTTCGCACATCAAATGCGCCGGAGCCGCTCAAAACGTCGTACCTTTATCAGCCTTCCTTCCAGAGTTCCTTCCGGTGTCTTCGGTCAAACACTGAGCAGATTTACTGAATAGCGTAGCGGTTAGAGTCAGTTACTTTGATCGGGCCAGTTCGTTTTTGGGATTGGTGGATTTCAAAACTGGACATGGACAGTCAGCAATGACTTGGCTTACTGCTGTGATTGCTGCACTTGCGCGCTTCGATTGTCGGGAAAGTGTGGCACGTTGCTTGGTAATCAGAACCCAAGCACGCCCATTCGGCGATGCGACAGAAGCAAGAAAACTTCATTCACCATCTCACATTTGGAAACGCGCAGGATTGAGTTTTTCGCCGTGATTCCCAATGTGACCTTCAGAGATTTCAGGCGAGGACACCATGCAAACACTTTGGCAAGATGTGCGGTTCGGCGCGCGAAT
>CAYLJQ010000071.1:0-16154 GCA_964383955.1 uncultured Heliomicrobium sp.
CGCACGTCCGGTGGTGTGGGAGGACGGGAGCCGTGAGGCTCCCTCCTACCCGATGAGCGCGTTCCGAATCAGGCTTACCTGGCTACGCGGGCACCGCCGCCTTTGATGACTTTCTCCACTTCAGCCAGGGTTGCCATTGAAGTATCACCCGGCGTCGTCATGGCCAACGCACCGTGTGCCGCGCCGTATTCAACAGCTCTCTGTGCGCCTTGATTTGTCAGAAAACCATAAATCAATCCGGAAGCAAAAGAATCTCCGCCGCCCACGCGATCATAAATTTCCAAATTCTCGCGCAGCCGAGCTTCGTAAAATCCGCCATCTGCATAACAGATTGCGCCCCAATCGTTGATTGAGGCGGTTTTCGCATTGCGCAAGGTTGTGGCTACGACCTTGAAGTTTGGATATTCAGCAACCGCGCGTTGAATCATTGTTTTGAAATTTGTCGGATCAAGCTCTGACAGATGTTCGCCTAGGCCTTCGACTTCAAAGCCAAGGGCGGCAGTGAAATCTTCTTCGTTGCCGATCATCACGTCCACCAGGGAAGCCAGCGAGCGATTCACTTCTCGCGCTTTGTCATGGCCTCCAATTCCTTTCCACAAAGATTCGCGGTAATTCAAATCGTAGCTAATGATTGTGCAGTGGCGTTTCGCGGCTTCCATCGCTTCTTTGGCAACCAGCGGAGTTGTTTCAGACAGCGCCGCGAAAATACCTCCACAGTGAAACCACCGTGCGCCTTCCTGTCCGAAAATCTTTTCCCAATCAATGTCACCGGGTTTGAGTTGTGATGTAGCTGTATGTCCGCGGTCTGAGCAACCAACAGCGCCACGCGCGCCGAAGCCGCGTTCCGTGAAGTTCAATCCATTGCGAACCTGACGACCAACGCCGTCATATTTCACCCATTTGACGTGAGATTGATCCACGCCGCCTTGATAGATGAAATCCTGCACCAGCCGCCCAACCGGATTGTCGGCAAACGCTGATACCACAGCCGTATTCATCCCAAAGCAGCGTTTCAATCCACGAGCGACGTTGTATTCGCCGCCGCCTTCCCAGGCTTGAAACGTGCGGGTCGTGTGGATTCTTCCGTCGCCCGGATCCAGGCGTAGCATCACTTCGCCAAGCGCAACCAGGTCCCATTTGCATTGTTCTTTCGCCTTGATCTGCAAACTCATATTTGCTCCTAATTGTGTTATGAAATGAAATCGCCGCGAACTTTATCCGCTGTTTTTCAGTGTGGCAATGCGCGGAACTCTGTCAGGAAAATGGCGTCTTAATCCAGCGTAGGTTTTGCAAAGAAACGCTCGCTGTTTCGTTCAGCCGACGCCGAATCAAGTCTTCAACCGATCACTTCTGTAGAGGAGAGTTTTATGTCAAATCATCGCCCATTTGCCCACGCCGCAGTCGCCCTGCTTATTGCGCTGACAATTTCATTGTTTGTTCTTGCCCAATCGCCTGCGCGGCGCAAAGTCATTGCCAAAGCGCCAGCAGCGCCAATTGTAATCCCTTCACCAACTCCGCAGTCTGCCCCCCGAAATCAGCAAGCGAGTTTGTTGCCGCTGCGCCGAGCCATTTTGTACAGCAACGGCGTCGCGTACTTCGAACGGCGCGGAATTGTCAGTGGACGCGCCGAAATCAATCTGTCGTTCAAACAATCGCAAGTGGACGACGTGCTGAAATCGCTGGTCGTGCTTGATCTGGGCAAAGGCCGCGTCGGCGAAGTCAGCTACAACTCGTCCGCTCCACCGTCGGCTCGGTTGAACGAAATTCCGTTTTCCATCGAAGCAGCCACTGGCAGCGACGCTACTGGCGGTTTGGCCGGCGTGCTGGAACAATTGCAAGGCGCGCGTGTCGCCATCACGGCCAACAATCGTTCGGCGACAGGTTCGATCCTGACCATCGGCGAACGCCAGATTCCCGCCACCGAAAAAGACAAGCCGGCAACAAAAACGCACACGCTGGTGATCGCCACCGAAAGCGGAGAATTGCAGAGCTTCGATCTGACAGAAGTGCGCGCCGTGAAATTGTTGGACGACGGAACACGAAAGGACATCGCGCAATTCGCGGATGCTTCCGCTTCAGCGCGGCGGCGAGATGCCAAAACCATCACCATTTCGTCCGATGCTGCCGCAGGCGATACCAGCCAGCGCGAAATGGTAGTTAGCTATACCATCGCCGCGCCGATCTGGAAGACGACTTATCGCGTTGTGCTTGATCCTTCGGGCAAGCCCTTCTTTCAAGGTTGGGCCGTCGTGGATAACGTCGGCGAAGAAGATTGGGAAAGCGTTTCGTTGTCATTAGTGTCAGGCACGCCGGTTTCGTTCATCCAGCAGATTCAAAAGCCGCTTTATCGCTATCGCCCGGTGATCCCAATTCCCGCAGATTTGAATCTCGATCCACAAGTTTATGATCCGGAGCTTGGCGCTGGTGGTTTTGTAACAGGTCACTCAATGAACGTTGGGGCCGGGATGGGGAGTGGCATTGGAAGCGGAAGGGGAGATGCTCCACCACCGCCACCAGTACCAAGACCGGAGATGCAACTTCAGCAAAACGGCAGGAACTTTATTGCTACCGAAAACGCCACTGGCTTTGCCAGAGCAACGACCAGCGTTAGCAGTGCAATGACCAGTGGAGAGTCAGGTGTTGAAGCTGCTGCGAGCGGCGCTGAAGTTGGTGAGCTATTCGAATATCGCATCGAACAACCTGTCACGGTGCGCCGAGATCGCTCAGCCTTAATCCCAATTCTGCAAACGAAGATGGAAGGCGAGCGCGTGTCGCTATACAACGAAGCCGCGCGCAAAGATCGTCCGATGACTGGCATCCGTTTGAAGAACACTTCGGCGCTGACGTTGGAAGGCGGTTCGTTGACCGTGCTGGATGGCGATGCTTACGCGGGCGAAGCTTTGTTGGAGCGATTGAAAGCGGGTGAACAGCGCTTCATTTCGTTCGGCCTTGATCTGAGCACGCTGGTCACGACTAAGTTCAAAAGCGAACGTCGCCCGGTCTTTCTGGTGCGAGCGCTAAAAGGGGTTTTTGAAGCGCATTACTACCGCACCGAACTGAAGACTTACACGCTGGTCAACCAAACCGACAAAAAACGCACCGTGTATATCGAACATCCGCTGCGCGATGGTTGGAAACTTTCCGACGAGACGCAAGCGCCAGCGTCAAAAACCGTCAACTATTACCGTTTCCGCGTTGAGCTGGAACCACGCGAAACCAAAGAAATACCAGTTACGGAAACTCAGGCGTTGATGGACAGTTACCAGGTCAGCAATCTGAGTTCACGTGATGTCGAATTGTTCGTTTCCAGCAATTACATTGACGCCGCGATCAAAGCAGAACTTGAAAAGCTGATCGAGTTGAAATCAAACATCGGCAAGGCGGAAGGCCGTATCAAAGCTTTGGAAGAAGAAGCCGAGGAAATCAGCGAGGATCAAAAACGGTTGCGCGATAACGTCGGTGCGTTAAAAAACACCGCTGACGCCAAACAGCTTGTCGCACGTTACATTGCCAAAGCGGGGGAACAGGAAACGCGGCTGGAAGCCATCGCCAGGGAAAAACGGCAAGCGCAAACTGAGTTAACCAAGTTAATCGCCGAATTCGAAGCGGCAGTTCGCGGGCTGAAACTTGAACGCAAACTGACCTGAGCCACGTTCACGGCTGCCAGTTTTTTCGATAGGCGACCGTTTCGGCAAGCACGCTGCGCAGCAGTTTTTCGAGCGAAGCTTGATCGGGACGGTCGCTTGTCGCATTTGGGCGAGCGATATTGACGCGTCCTCTGGCGCTTATCTTTACGTCAAGCTGGCCGCTTTGCTGAAACCAGGTCAACCCGTAATGAACGGCGTCCGCACGCTGAGCCGTTGCGGCAGCCAATTCCTGAACCGTCGTTTCGCCGCTTTTGGTATTCAGCGCAAACTTCAGCAATCCGCCCAACCGCTGCAAAAATGATTCAAGCGTTACTTCTACGGGAAGCTGGCCGAAGAACATCACGCGTTTGGGGGTTACTGTTTCCACAGCATAATTCCATTCATCAGGCCCCGGCGGCGTAGTCCAGACAATCAATGTTTCGGCTGGCTTTAATTCAGTTCGATTCCAACCTGCGATGGATGAATCGGCTTCACGCCAGACAAGAGCGTCAGGATAATTGGCCAGAACTTTCGCCAATTGGGTTTGGGGATTGTCAGAACGACAGTCTTCGATTTCATAGCCAGAATCTTCACTAGCAATTTCAATCACTTCGCCTTCACGAAATTGCAGGTCAACCAACTCCAAAGCCAAATCCGTTGTATCTTTGAAGCGGTTCAGCCGTAAGTTGTACGCAAGATCGAAGCGGCCAACCGGCAACTCTTTGCCGCTGGCGTTCCACCACAGCACTCGTTGCTGCTGGCCTTCGCTGTCTTCGACGACCAATTCCAGATGATCGCCTTTGCGGCCAAGCTTCTTTTTGCGAACCAGCCGCAAATCCGTTGAAGCCAAGACCGGCGCAGGATTGCCGTTGCCGAACGGAGCCAGCCGTCGCAAGTCCTGTTCAAGTTTTGCAGAGATGTCTTTGAGCGGAATATAGCTGTCAATTGCCAGCACTGATTCTTCTGCTTCAGCAGGCGTCATTGCGCGAACTGTGCGCGAAAGCAGTCGCCTAAATTCAAAGATGTCTTCGCGGCGAAGCGATAAACCCGCAGCCATCGCGTGGCCGCCAAACTTCGTCAGCTTTTCACGGCAAGTCTTTAGCGCGTCGGTGATGTTGATGCCTGCAACCGAACGCGCGGAACCGAAGGCTTTCTCGTTTTGTTCGCAAAGCAAGACAATGGGTTTTTGATAGGTTTCAGCCAGCCTATTGGCAACAATGCCTGCAACTCCGCTGCTCCAATCAGGATGGGACAGCACAATGACAGCGTAATCCAGCAGCGAAGGTTCACGCTCGATCAGATTGCGCGCGCTTTCTTCGATTTGTTGGGATTCCAGTTTTCGCCGGGCATTCATGGACTCAAGCTGATGGGCAAGGTCCGCCGCGCGGGCCGTGTCCGTGGTCGAAAGTAATTCGACGCTGTCTGCTGCCTTTCCCATCCGGCCTTGCGCATTCAATCGCGGAGCCAGTTTGAACCCGATGTCGGATTCGTCCATTTCCAGTTGGTTGATGTCGGCGGTTTGTAGCAACGCCAGCAATCCTGGCCGCGTTGAAACGCGCATCATCGTTAAACCGCGTTGCAGCAGATAGCGCGTTTCGTTTTTCAATTCAGCCACGTCGGCAACGATGCCGAGCGACACCAGGTCGAGCAGGTCATCGCAACTTTTCGAACTCAGCGCGGCAATCAATTCATACGCAACGGCGACGCCCGGCAGTTGGCGGAAAGCATGCCCAACCGACAATCGCATCGGATTGATGACGGCTAAAGCTTCGGGCAGCGTGTCGCCCAGCAAGTGATGGTCGGTGATGATGACATCTATTCCGGCGGCTGAGGCGACGTTGACGGCTTCGTGCGACGTGATGCCGGTGTCACAGGTGATGATTAGCTTCACGCCACGCGCCAGCCATTCGCGCAGCTTGGTCAAGTTGATTCCATGACCTTCGCCGTCCCGCAGCGGCACGTGGTATTGGACGTTTGCTCCAAGGTTGCGCAATGCAGTGAACAGCAAGGTTGTGGCCGTCTGCCCATCAACATCGAAATCGCCCCAAATCAAAATCGGTTCGCCCACTTTGATGGCGCGTTTGATGCGTTCCACTGCGATGGCTGCATCTGGCAGTTCAAACGGCGAAGTCGGTACATACGCATGCGGGTCCAAAAACGCCTTCGCTGCCGAAATGTCCGTTATTCCTAAGCGGGCCAACCGTTCGGCGACAATTGCGTGACCGCCAACGAAGCTCCGCAACTCATCGGGAACCAAGACTGGTTGTGGGTTTTGCCAGCGCATCAAAAACTGATTTCTTCGATTTCATCCAGGTCGAGCGAAATGCCGCCGGAAATTTCTTCGTCTTCCAGTTCCTTCAAATCGCCTGGAACTTCTCCGCGCTCACACAACGAACGGTACACACAAAAACGGCAGCGGCGTTGATCGGTGGTTTTTTCGAAATTGGAGTTGGTCGTGATTTCATTCAGAAGAGAAGCCAGCCGCGTTTCACTGTTAAGCAACTCTTGGCCGGTCAATTTGAAATCAATCGTTTCGCCAGTTTCGGCAAACCAGTAAACCAGACGAATGCGCTCCGGCGGAATTGGCTGGCCGTCATTTAACCAGTTGCCCGCTTTGGACAGCACGTAGGGGTAAACAATTGTCTGCATCCGTTTGGCCAGCAGCGCCTGTTTTTGCAGGCGCCCAGTTTTCCAATCCACGATCAAAAACGTGCCATCTGCCAGTTTGGCGACAACATCGTATTTTGCCATCAACAGCATTTCATTGATGGGAGTCGTCAACGTCAATTCGGGATAGCGTTCAGCGGGAAGGTTATCCTTTTCCCAAGCCAGATACCGTTGCCACCAGCCGCGCAATTCGTCGTCAGTGATTGTTGCCGCCAGCGATTCCGCCGGAACTCCCAGCGCGTGCTGATGAACCAGATGATGGAAATCCTGTCCTTTTTGTTGACCGGCTTCGTACAGCAAGGCTTGTGCGGTTTCCTGAGCAGGCCAGCGCACGTCCAGCAAATAACGAAGCTCAAAGCGGCGCGGACAGTCAACGTAATCCTGCAACGCGCTCTGGCTGAAAACGAAATCATCAAATTGCTCAGCGGACATCGTCATCGCCTCCATTGATCATTGCGTTCAGGTAAGCCAGTGGGCGGGCAGGGAACAAATCGTTTTTCTTGCCAGTGTTCCAGGTGACGATCAATTCGCGTTTGGCGCGCGTGATGCCGACGTACAGCAAGCGCAATCGTTCCGAGCAGTATTCGATGCGAGCTTGTTCTGTGGCCTCGCCCTCACGATACGGTTCGCCTGTGCTGAGCGATTTCAACTGTGCCAGCGCTTCGGCGCTTAAATTCAAATGATCGCGCACAAAGTAGTTTTCGCTTTGAAACTGGTCGTTCGCGTCCGCCGAAGGAAAATCGTAGTTGTTGACCGACATCAGATACACGCGATCCCATTCCAATCCCTTCGCCTTGTGATGCGTGATAACGACGGCCTGTCCTTTGTAACTGGTCGGATCGAATTGGTCGTCGTCGTCGCCCAAACCTGTGAACTTGCGATTGTTGCGGACGATTTGCCCAAGTTCGACTACACAATCCGGCAACCGAAATTCCGGGTTCGTTTCGACAAAACCGCGCAAGTGAACGGCGATGCTGTACGCCGTGGCGATTTCGGCAGGTTCTTTGAACAGGTCGCTGCTGATCGTCAGGACCAATTGATCAATCGGCAACAACGCTGCGTTCTGCCATCGCTGAATATGAGTGCGAAACCGTTCCAGCGTTTCAAACTTCTCCGGCACGCTGGAAGCTGTGCGCGCTTCCAGCAACCAGTCTTTGTCGCGCGGAGCCGTGAATTGTTCAACGTGTTTCAACTTTTTTAACTGGTTCACCGTTTCGACGGCTTCCGGGGATTCATGTTCATCGCGCATCCAGGCTGTAAAGGCTTTGCCAAGTTTTGCCGCGTCCGTTGGCGATGCCAGAAAGTCTGCGATCTGATGCAGCGTGCGCGCGACTTCGCGCGTGGAAGTTGTCGTTCGCAACACTTCGACGTGCGGAATTTGCTGCGCTTGCAACAGCTCGCCCATTTTTGCGCCGTTGGCGTTGGTGGGCAGCAACAGCGCAACCGTCTTGTCGGAGTTATTTGCCAGCCAGGCGCGAACGGATTTGGCCACGTCTTCGCGTTCTTTTTCGGAGCTTCGCCGTTCGTCAAACATGAATTTGACGTTGGCGGCAGTATCAGTCGGGTTGTTTTCCGCAGCTTGAATGAACGGTGGAGCCAAAGGCTGGCGAGCGCGAATTTGGGGATTCGGATGTTTCAACGACCAGCGAATCAAATGGTTGGCGGTGTCAATGACACGCTGCGCGCTGCGCCCGCTTTCAGGTAATTCACAGCCAACGACGCCAGGCTCATTCAAAAAGCTGCGCAGATATTCCGGGCTGGCCGTTGTGAAGGTTTCGTAAATTGCCTGGTTCGGATCACCCACGCGAACCCAGTTGCCGTTTTCGCCGACTAGTTTTCGCAGGATTGCTTCCTGCAACTTGCTGCTGTCCTGGGCTTCGTCTTCAAGAATGTAAGGCCAGCGATGCTGTAGCGTTGCCAGATAATCCGGCGATGCTTCCAGCACATCCAGCGCCAGCCGAATCAAATCCTGAAAATCCACACCGCCGCGATACTGCAATCCGCGCTGATACGATTCGTAAATGCTGATGCACATTTCTGCCAGCGGCAATGATTGGCCTGACGCTGTCAGCGCATCGTGAAGTTCATTCGGCTTCCAACGAAAATCTTTCGCTTTCTGAATGACTTCCAGCGCGATGTCCGTGGCTTTTTCGCGCCAACTCCAGCGTGATTTGTCTTTCAGTTGATGTTCTGGGCTCAAGTATTCTTCGACGCCAAAATCTCTGTGTGCGCTAAACCACGCGGTGACGGCGTCCGTGATGATGGCTTTGGCTTCGAATTCGTCAACGATTTGAAAGTCATCCGCCAGGCCAACTAAGCCAGGGCGTTCGCTGACAATGTCGTTCGCCAACCCGTGTAAGGTGCGAACCCGGTACAGCGTTCCCAGATTGCCTTCGCCCAAAAAGCTGCGAACCGTTTGATCAAATTTGCTGCGCGCAGAATTGACCAACGTGACGATCAGGATTTGCTGGCCGCGTTGCAGATTGGCTTCGCGGACAAGTTTCGCCGCCAGCGCTGACAGCGTGGTTGTTTTGCCGCTGCCGGGAACCGCCGACACGCCCATCTTGCCGCTGGAGTATTCCAGCACGCGGGCTTGGCTTGGTCTGGGTTGGAATTCGGTGTTCGTCATTCGATTGATCGTCGTTCATTGCCCATTGTCCATTTGCCATTGTCCCTTAACGGTCAGGAGGAAGAAGTTTCTCTACCTGTCAGTTAATGGGGAATGGCGAATGGCTAATGGTTAATTTGGCTAGAAGCCAGACTTTTCAACAGCAGATCAAAAATCACTCTTAATTCGCCTTCGCGTTCGTTGCCGCGCTCGTCGAATTTGCTGTGACCGATGAAGACTTTCTTGCGGCAGCGTCTGAGCAGTCCAGTAACGACGCGCAGCAAAATTTCGCGCGAAGTTTTCTGTTCGTGAATCTCGGTCCAGATTTGACCCGTTGGCCATTGGCGGCTGAGCACGTAAGGTTGCGTCAGCGGTTGCTGCAGTCGCCGAGTCCAGGCTGGGCTGTCAATGTTCAGCCAGAATTGGTAATCAGCCGGTTGATTGCTGAGCAAAAACGTATAAGCCGGAGCGATCAGCACGGCGTCGGGCGTTTTCTTCCACTGTCTGGGTTCGTATTGATCGGCCAGAATTCCGGCATCCACCATGCGCGCATATTCCTGGCCGCTGTCGGTTTCCGGTTCAATCTGGTTCAGCGTCTGGCGAAATGCGCGCGACGAATCAATCAGGTTCGCAATGACGCGCGCTTCGTCAAAGGACTCTTTTTTGGTTGGGTGGAAACCAAAGCCTTTTTGCGAAATGACTTCGCCGAACAATTTGCTGAAGAAGATGTCTATGGTTTGGGGGGCATCAGTTTGCGCAGCTTTGTAAGCTTCCAGCCACGCCACCAGCTTGTCGAAACGCTCGCCGAAAACTTCTGAAATCCGCTGGCGCATTTCAGGGTTTTTCGTGATCTCGTTGAATGGCATCAGCTTGCCGCCGACGAAGCGAACTTCGCTGAGCAAGGTTGCCCGCGCCAAATCCATATCGGCAATCACGCTGAGCAGCATCTGAATCACGTCAAACTTTTTGACCTGATGTTCCGGCTCGATTTGCCAATTTGGATGCGCCAGTTTGGCCAGCGTGATCAGCGCGCGCACAGCAGGTTCCGCGTGCAGCGGACGCGAAGGGCGAAGCGTATAGGTTGCAACGCCTCTTTCTTCCAACCGCGACACCAGCGAAAAGCGCAGCGAATCGCTGAGCAGCGGCGCAAGCACGACAATCTGATTTTGTTTGACGCCTTCATCGTGGACCAGCCGTGCGACGGAATCGGCAACCCAATCCACCATCTGTGTGTGAAAACGACTATGTGAAGCGGGCGTAAAATCAAAGGCTTCGCGGGCATCGCCCTTCGATTTTGATTCGGATTCATCCGTCATCACTTCGCGCAATTCGGCCAGCAGAGCTTGAACCGGAGGCGACATGACCCGCGTCGTTTCCAGGCGATGATGAATATCGCAAACTTCGGCCAGCGTTTCGCCACTGGTTTCGTCCGCACCCAGAAAACGTCTGTAGCTGGCTTCCTCGTCAAAAATGACCGTCGCCGATTGGCAGCTCGGCACCCAGTCGCGAAGCGCTTCGTTGATTACCGCTGCGTTTTCTTCGATGTTATCGGCGATGACGTATTTGTATCGTCGCGTCAGATACGCACGCGGGACATCGTGTCGCCACAGGTAATTGGCAAACAGCAAAATCTGAAGGGAAAAATCCAACAGGCGATGCTCGACGCAATAATCCCGAAACAGATTGGCGCAGGCTTGGGCGTCTTCGAAAATGTGCTGTTGTTCCGCGTCACCGGGTAAAGCCGTTTTCAGCCGCTCGGCAATCGAAGTATGCGGAAATCCAACCAGCGAAGATTTGTTCAGATTGTCAGCCAACTGCGTAAACAGCCGAGCGCGCGCAATGGTCACGCTATTGAAATAGTCTTTCTGCTCAATTTCAGGATCAAGCAGTTTGAACATCAGGTACTGGACCAACTCGGAAGACAGAAACTTCGGATGGCGAAACGGATCGTGCTGGCTGAGCTGTTCGGCGATCAGCGGCCAAAACAGGTTGACGATTTGATACGACAAACTGCCAAGCGTGGCGATGGTGACTTCGGCTCCGGCTCGGCGTCGCGGATTGCGAATTTCAGCGTAGTAGGGAAGTGCCAGCCGTTTTTGCGGAACCAGCACCAAAATCGAATGCGCGGGAACTCCGGCGTCAATCAAGTGGCGCAACCGTCGCACGCCAACAGTAGTTTTGCCCGTGCCAGCCGCGCCGCTCAAAAAGATTTTGGCGTCCAACGGCGACGTGGCAATTTCTTCCTGTTTTTTCGTCAGACGGATGCTCATTGGTTTGTCGAGTCTGTACCGCGCGCGGTAACAAGCGGTTAGCCTTGTATGTGCACTCCCTACCGGTCGCGGTACTGATTCACCAAGGCCACGGCTTCGGCGGTCAATCGTTTCACCGCAGCGAAATCGCCCGCTTCAAACAATTCCGGCTTGACCATCCAGCTTCCGCCGCAGGCGACGACTTGAGGCAGCGCCAGATATTGGCCAATGTTTTTCGTGTCAATGCCGCCCGTCGGGATGAACTGCACTTGTTTGTAAGGCGCGCAGATCGCTTTCAGAAAATTCACGCCGCCAGCGGGTTCGGCAGGGAAGAACTTCAATACACTAACGCCTTTGGCCAGATTCATCTCGACTTCACTGGGCGTGCAGACGCCGGGAAAGATTGTCACGTTTTTGGACAAACAGAAATCCACTGTTGTGGGATTGGTTCCGGGTGAAACGATGAACTGCGCCCCGCAATCCATTGCGCGCTGAGCCTGTTCGGTTGTCAGCACGGTTCCCGCGCCAAGCAGCAGTTCGGGAAAGCGCTTGCTGATTTGTTCAATCGCTTCTGCCGCCGCCGCCGTTCGAAAGGTGATTTCCGCGCAAGGCAATCCGCCTTCAATCAGGCTTTCCGCCAAAGGTAACGCGTGTTCAAGTTTCGGCAACGCGACCACAGGAATCAGGCTGGTTTGCCGCACTCGTTCGATAAGGTTCACATTCAACTCCGACAGTCAGGATTGGGTACAAGGGAAAGGCATCTTAGGGGAAGCACTGATTGTCGGCAAGAAGCCAATTGCCGATGCGGCAGTTGGGAACGACGGCGTTGTGTTGAGGCTTTTGAATGTGTCTTCGCGGTGTGCCCCAAAATCAAAACAAAAATGGGGAAGTCGGCTGATAATGCCAACTTCCCTTGTAGTTTACGCGTTAATTATCGCTGTTTTCAGTCGAATGCGACCCGTACATTTAGCGGTGGAACAGGTTCTGAACCTGTTCCACCAAATCAGAAGTCGCACGCGTCTGCAACTAGCGATACGTGTTAACGAACGTTGATGCGCACGGTGTTGGCGGTCTTGCCGTCAACTTTCAAGAGGATCTCAATATCGCCCCGTCCAGCTAGGCTGCGCGGGAGTTTGATATTCATCTGATCCAGGCCTACGTAAGAGCTGGTTTCCCCAGCGTAACTTACTTCGGCTTGAACGCCGCCAATGGTGGCAATCACGTTTGCCAGATCGCTTCGACCACGAATGCCGGTTCCGTACAGAACCAGGTAAACGTCTTCGTTGGCGCTCAGGTCAATCGGGACCGCGACGAATTTGGCTTGGTTGGCGTCGTATGTTGACAATGCTTCGTACACTGCCGAGCCATCTTTCACGCGCAGTGTAAGTCCCGCTGCCACATCCAGCCCATTGCCTGCGGCGGTGAACAAGCCCGGCGCAATGCGGGCGATTTGCACATCGCCGGAAAGCGTGCGATTGCCAGGCGCTTCAATGGTGATTTGCGCCGCTCCCAGCGCAAGTCCAGGCGGCAGGTGATAATTCAACTGACCTGGCGAGGCGTAGAACAAGCCTCCGGTGTATTGATTACCAGCGCTGTCTTTAATGCGCACGGTTGCGCCGCTCAGCGTTTGCGGCAGAGGCACGCTGGGCGCGCTTTCTGTTCCGCTTGCCAAACCGGTGCCAAACGCCGCGACAATGCTGTCGGCGGCAAGTTGATCTCCGCCAAAACTGGCGGCTGAAACGTTGGCGACCGCCGCATCAGCCAGCCGTAAGGTGATGCCGTCAAAATTGGCTGACAAGGCGTGGGCCGTGATGTCTCCAACCTGACGCACGACTGGCGAGTCGTCAAAGCCCAACATCGTTTCCGGCATTGAACTGTTGCTGACTCCCGCAAGCGGCACAAATTTCAATGCCAACAGTGCGCGGGTGCCTGGACTGAACGACTGGCCGGCTGACAAGGTCAACACAAAGCCCAATCGTCCCTGCGAAGCTTGCGCTGTATTAACGACCAGCAACGCGTTACTGGCATCCGCTCCAAGCTCTGCGGTTTCGAAACGCAATCTCGTTGCATCGAAAACCAAGCTGAACCCAACGCCACCTTCGTTACCAATAGCATCCAGTAACAGTTGCACCGTTCCGGTTTGGCCTCGTAACAACGTCGGCGAAACCATTCGCAAACGCCGTGGTTCATTTTCGCCGCCGGGTGTAAATCCGGGGGTTGCAGTCGGTCCGGTTGGGCCGCCTGCCGTGGTTGGTTCGTCAAGTCCGGCTGCATAACGCGCTGTCTGTATCACGTCCAGCAGCGACAACAGGCCGTCGCCTTTGCTTTCACGCGGAGCGCTATCGGCACGCTGGAAGTCGGTGGTAGAAACCACTTGTTCAAGACCAGCGACCAACCTTGCGACACGTTGAATATCCAGGATGTTGACCTGACCGTCTCCATTTGGCGTCGGAGTCACGTCGCCTTCCAGTCGCGGAGGAAGCGTGACCGTGCCCGATTGATAAGTTGCCGGCAACACGGTTCCGCCAACGCTGGCAATCAGCCTGGCAACGGGCACGTCGCCAAACGTAATGCTTGCCGTTGGTTCCGCCGTTTCCGTAGCCGCTTTTAGTGTCAATTTCAGGATTTCCTGTGGTCCTGCGGTGAACGTCTTGCCCGGTTCAAGCGCGATGACCACACCGATTCTGCCCTGTGCAGCCTGTGAGTCATTTACCAGGAAGATTGCCGCTGAATCTATGGCATTGCCTCGCGCCACTGACACGGACGTCAGCAGTGTCGGATCAAACGCCAGACTGAACTGCAATGCGTTCTCATCACCACTCGCGATCAATTCCACCGTCGCCACGGTCATCCCGTTTGATGTGGATTGGGTGTCCTGTATGCGAAGGACGCGTGCGCTAGGTGTTGGCGTGGGCGTCGGCGTTGGCGTCGGCGTTGGAGTCGGACTCGGTGTAGGAGTCGGCGTTGGAGTGGGAGTCGGTGTAGGAGTTGGACTCGGTGTTGGTGTTGGAGTCGGACTTGGCGTTGGAGTCGGTGTTGGACTCGGCGTTGGGGTCGGACTCGGAGTGGGGGTAGGTGTTGGACTCGGAGTCGGCGTCGGGGTCGGACTTGGTGTCGGAGTCGGACTTGGAGTCGGCGTCGGACTTGGAGTCGGCGTCGGACTTGGAGTCGGTGTTGGACTTGGAGTCGGTGTCGGACTTGGAGTCGGTGTCGGACTTGGAGTCGGTGTTGGACTTGGAGTCGGAGTAGGACTCGGCGTCGGAGTAGGACTCGGCGTCGGAGTTGGTTGCAGTACGATTGTTATGATTCCCGGCGTAAACGTTGTAGCAAGGGCAGTTCCCGATATATCGGTAACCAATTGCGGGACCGGTTGAACTCCGAAATTCAGCGGAGTGCCCAGCGCAGTTGCGTCGGCGCGCGCCATAAAGGTCATTCTGACAAGGGGTAACGTGCCGGGTGCAAATACTTTTCCGCTTGGTAGCGTCACGATGACGCCAACGTTTCCCGATGCGACTTGAGTAATATCAAAGGATGCCAAGGCAGGTGTTCCATCACTTGCCTGTGCGGCACTGTCCAATTGCGCGCTGAGAATAGTTAGTTGTAAAGGATCGAACACCACACTGAAGTTAATGGTGTTTTCAGTGCCCAGGGCGCTTAACGAGATTTTTACGTCATCGGTCTGTCCACGAACAAAAGTTTTATTTTCGATGCTGATGACAGTTTGGGTTTGTGCATTTCCAGCCGTTAGCCAGTCGCCGGACTTGAATATTGAGACTGAGATGCAGACGCATAATAACGTCAGCAAAGTGAACGGCATTCGGTAAAAACGAAGGCCTAACTTCTTCATAATAACCCTCCCAAAAATGAATCGGCAATTTTTCGTCGGAGCAAATGTATTCGGCTAAAAAACACAATTTGGTGAAATGCAGAGTTCGATCTTATCGAGGTGGGCGAAACGAATCTGTACATTCCTGTGAACCACCGTAATACAAGCTGTATGGTTTCGTGTTAACTGGGGAGAAGCGTGCGCGCCAGATTGGCGCGTGATGAGTCAACTCAAGAATCGTGCCTGTAAAACAGTTATCAGCACGCAATGCGTGCTGATAAGGTGTGAAGGCTGAATGGCTTTATGCGTTAAGGGCGGTTTCGCTTTTGAAGCAGCCAGATGAATCCCAAACTTAACAATGCGCCGATGGTCGCCAGCGTCATGTCTTTCTGGGCATCCCAAACATCGCCTTGGGTGCCCAAATACGCCGCGCCCAGTTCCGGGCTGACAATTCGCGCTACCCAGGCTTCCAGCATTTCAAAAAAGCCGCTGATCGCCATAACGATCATCAATGGGAAAAAGTAAGTCCAGAAGCTGGTCGTCTTGGCTACGCGCACGACCAGTTCCCGCAGCGGATATGCCAGCAACAATCCACAACTGAAATGCACAATCCGGTCAAACGGATTTCGCGGCAGCTTGAGCGCATCTTTGATCCAATACCCCGGCAAGGCGTGTTCGTAGGTGTAATGCGCGCCGATCGTGTGAAGTGTCAGGAAAATCGTGATCAGCAGATAGGAAGTATTCGACAACGGAAAGCGGCGATACGTGACGACCAAACCCGCAAGCGAGACAAACACCAGCAAATTTTCCAGCAACCAGTCCGACCGATCTCGCGGCGCAATCGCCAGCAGAATCCAGAAGGCCGCATAGAAAATCATCATCAACCGCAACGGTCGGTTCTTTCGAAAAGGAATAACTTTACTCTGGGCCATGCGATCTTCTTGGTTCTGGAAAATGGACTAACCTCTTTGCTTCAACCAGCGTGCCATTAACGGCACCCTTAGTCGCCATTCGCCATTCAATTCTTCGATTAGCAATCGCCGCCGCAACGAAGCCGCGATCTTTTCATCCTGTGGTGGCGGTTGCGTTTCCGTCTTGCGGAAATTCGATAGGTAGTCCCATTCGCCCGGCAGTTTAGATTCGTCGTGCATCAGTTGGTAAAGCACGATCTGTCCGCT
>CAYLJQ010000072.1:0-16142 GCA_964383955.1 uncultured Heliomicrobium sp.
GCGGAACTTCCAGCCAATCCAAGCCCCTCGAACCCAGATAAGGCAACGCATGAAAAGCATTCTTCGCGCCATGATATTGGTCTTTGTCGCACTGCTTGGCATTTCCTTTTCTGTGCAGGCGCAACCAATCACTCCGCTCGTCGCTCCCGGCGTGGCTGTTGAGCGTGAAATTTCCCTTGGCCAGTCGCAGACGTTTGCGATTCCGCACACAGCCGGACAGTTCTCACTCGTGACAGTAATGCAGCAAGGAATGGATGTAACCATCGAACTGCGCCAGCCTGATCAGCAACCGGTTCTCACAGTAAACTCTTCAAAAAGACTGCTTGGATTGGAGCGAATATTATGGGTGGCGGAGGTGACCGGCACGTGGTGGCTGACCGTCAAAGCGCCAGACAAAAGCCCGCGCGCCGCCGGGCGTTACACCTTGAAGTTTGTGGAAAGCCGAGCTGCCACAGAATCCGACCGCACGCGCGTCAGCGCCGAACGCTCCTTGGAAGAAGGCTTGAAATTGGTGACATCAAACGCAACCAAACAACAATTGGAAGCCGCGAGAGATCGCCTGCAAACGGCCCTGGATGGGTTTCGCGCTTCAGCGGATCAATGGGGAGAGTTGCACACGCTGCAACGATTGGGCGTTACCTGGCAATTGTCCGATTGGAAACAGGCCAGAGAAATTTGGACGAGCGCGCTGCCACTGGCCAGCGCTCTCCATGACCAATTGATCGAAGCCAGACTGTTGCTGGGCATTGGTCATTCGTATTTGTCCCCGATTGATTTGATCCAAGCCAGAAATTGGATGGAGCGTTCCATCGCTCTCAGTCGAGCTATCGGGGATGAAGAAACCGAATTGCCCGGACTGGTTTCGGTGATTGCAGTCTACGGCCAGCTCGGTAAGCCTGAACGATCCCTGGAATATGCCGAACGCACACTGGCGCTCAGCCGCTCGCTGGGCGACGTCAATTTTGAAGCCAACATCCTGAACAACCTCTGTATTCTGATGAAAGACCTGGGTGAATATGCACAGGCGCTCAGTTACGCGGAGCAAACACTGACACTGCGGCGCGCACAAAATGATTTAGAGGGAGAAACGTCAATCCTGCTGAATCTGGGAAATGTTTATCGTTCGATGGAAGAGTTGCCGAAGGCGTTGGAACAATATCAGCAAGGTCTGAATCTGGCGCGACGGCTGCAAATCGCCGAATTTGAAGCACGCGCGCTAAGCCTGATCGCTTCGATTCACTATCGCGCTGGGCACTATCAAGAAGTGCTGACGTATGCCGAACAAGCCATGACTTTGCGGAAAAAACTCAATGACCGCGTTGGGCAAGCGGCAACCGCTTATCAACTTGGGCGCGCGTTTTACAAACTTGGCGACAGCGCCAAAGCTGTCGAACATCTGGATTTCGCGTTGCGCATTCAACGAGAGACACAAGCGCAACTGACCGAAAACGACACCTTGCTGATGCTGGCGACGGTGGAACGGGATCGTGGAAATCTGCCGCAAGCGCTTTCGATGATTGAAGCAGCGCTGCAAATCAACGATTCAATCCGAAATCAGATTACCAGCCCGGAATTACGCGCTTCGTTCGCGGCAGCCGAACGCGAAAAAGAAGAGTTTTATTTGGATTTGCTGCTGCGCCTGCACGAACGCCAGCCAACCGCCGGACACGACATCACTGCATTGCAAGCCAGCGAAAACCGGCGCGCACGCGTCTTGCGCGAATTGCTGCTGGAAAGCCGGGCAAACATTCGCCAGGGCGTTGACGTTAAATTGCTGGAACGGGAAAGCACATTGCGTTGGTCGCTTGGCGAAGCCACCAACCGGCTGACGCGACTGCTCAGCCGTCAAGCGCCGGAAGCGCAACTGTCCGAAGCTCGCCAAAAACTTGACCAGGCCAATGCGTCGTTTCAACAGATTCAATCTGCCATTCGCAAAAACAGCCCTCGGTATGCGGCGCTAACTCAGCCCTCGCCGTTAAGCCTGTCGAAGATTCAACAGTTGCTGGATGCGGATACTGTGTTGCTGGAATACGCGCTGGGGGACGAGCGAAGCGTGCTTTGGGCAGTGACTTCGGATTCAGTTCTGAGTATTCCGCTGCCTGCCAAAGCTCAAATCGAAACGGCGGCCAGCAAATGTTACGACCTGCTGAAAGTCAGCCAGCAGCGCCGCTGGCAGCGAGCGGCAGAATTGTCAGCAGCGGAATTGAGCCGATTGATCCTGCCGTCTTCACCGCAACTGCTGAAGCTTCTCAACCGCAAAAGGCTAGTTGTCGTCGCAGACGGCGCATTGCAGTACATTCCATTTGGCGTGTTGCCGATGCCGGGCTGGGCAAAGAAAGACTTGCTCAACTCTCAGTTTGAGGTAGTGAACCTGCCTTCGGCTTCGACGCTGGCTGCTTTGCGAGAGGAAAATCATTCCCGCTCGGCACCTGAAAAGCTGCTGGCCGTGTTTGCTGATCCGGTCTTTAGCGCAAACGATCCGCGCATAAAATCTGTCACCGCGCAAAAAACAGCACCTGCTATCGCAGGCAAGTTTTCGCTGCGCGCAAGCCAATTGACCCGTTCAGCCGAAGACGTCGGTATCAAAGAGTTTCCTCGCTTGCCGTATTCTCGCCAGGAAGCCGAGGCGATTCTGGCTTTGGCCCGTGACGCGCAAAATCTGATCGCCTTCGATTTCGCTGCCAGCCGCGCCACATCTTTGGACGCCAAACTAAGCCAATACAAAATCATTCACTTTGCAACGCACGGCGTCATCAATTCTCGTCACCCGCAACAATCCGGCATTGCGCTTTCACTGGTGGATGAAAATGGTCGCGCGCAGGACGGGTTTCTGCACATGGCTGACCTGTACAATATGAAGCTGAACGCCGATCTGGTCGTGCTTTCAGCCTGTCGAACCGCAATGGGCAAAGACATCAAAGGCGAAGGATTGATTGGATTGACCCGCGGATTTATGTACGCCGGAGCGCCGCGCATTGTGGCCAGTTTGTGGGATGTCAACGATGCGGCGACAGCGGAATTGATGAGCCGCTTTTACCGGTATCTGCTGAAAGACAAATTGTCAGCGGCTGCGGCCTTGCGTGCGGCGCAGCTTTCCATGGCCAAAGAAGCCCGCTGGGCTGCACCGTATTACTGGGCGGGATTTGTCATTCAAGGTGATTGGCAAGAGAGCAAGTAATTGATCAAACCTTTTTCTCACCGCAGAGACGCAGAGCGCCGCAAAGGTTACGCAGAGTTTTATCACCACCTCTGCGCTTCCTCTGCGTTCTCAGCGCCTATGCGGTGAAATAGAAGCGTTCATTTCGATCCATTCCCGCTTATTGGTCGTTTCCCCGCAAACTGCACGTAACCCCATTTTTCAGGAATGTGCATGTTGATTTCACCTTGCGGCGACCAGACCCAGTTGTCCTCTTTTCGGCCTTTTACTTTTTGATATTTGCCGTCAACGATTTCGTGCTGCCATTCGACGCGGGAAAAATTCACTCGCCAGCGGTCGCCAGCTTTCGGAGCGCCAACCGGGCGCGGGCTGCCGGTCAGGTCTTTCCACGGCAAAGCCATTTCCACAGACCAGCCGCGATCTTTGTCTTTCGGATTGTTGATCGTGCCTGCAACCGAAACCGCCGTTTTCCATCCGGTTGCATTCCAACCGTCGTTCGGTTTGCCGCCATGCCGGTACGGTTTATCAAGCTGCAAATCCCAGACAGTGTTCAGCGCGTTAATTTCCAGTTCGTAATAATTCAGCGTGTCGCCTTCAGGATCAATGAAGACTTCAAAATCATTGTCCTGAAAAATCACCGAATCACGTTTGGTCAGCGTTCCCCACACGTGCGGCTCTTCCAGGTCGGCGGCAAAGTAAAAGTATTTGTCATCCCACAACATCTTGACGCGGGTTTTATACGCCGGGCGAGGTTTCGCGTCGCCTTCGATGTCAACGAAAAGGTCCGTCCAATCGGCTTTGCGCCAGGCGGCGTCATCCAGTTTGCCGTCAATGCGAATTTCCCTTGCCGCCCTGTGGCAAACGTAACTGTTTGGCTCTTTCAACTTTGCCTGAGTGGCTGTCCCAGCAGTCGGCCATATCGCCAAAAAGACCAACAGCAATCCAACGCCGAAGCAACACCACCCTCTAATTGCAATCTGGTTCATTCGCAATTTCCTTTTCGTGAATGCCGATGACTTATTACGGCGACGAATCACTTCTGCTTATTGTCCTTTGGCCGGTAGTGTAAACCGGAATGTCGAACCTAGACCTTCCTGGCTTTCGACAGTTACTTTTCCGTCGTGCGCTTCAACAAACGTCTTCACGATCGCGAGCCCCAGGCCCAGGCCACCTTCCTTGTCGGGGTCCGTTTCCAGGTGGTCGAACACTTTTTCAATCCGCTCCACCGGAATTCCCGCACCGTTGTCGCTGACCCGGCACTCAACAGCGCCTCCGGGATCAAGTTCCTCTGCTCCGATGATCACCGTTCCGCGTGGCGTGTAAGTAATGGCATTGGCAATCAGATTCTGAAAAATGCGCCTTAACAAACTGGCATCTGCATATACCACCAGATCGTCCGGCACCTGGTTAATCAACTGCGTGCTGTCGGTGCCGGCGATCGGATGAAGATCGTGAATAAGCGCTTCGACAAGAGGCCACAAATCGAATGCGCGCCGTTCCAATTTGATGCCAATTTCCGTTTGTAGATTCGTGTTTTCCTCAAGCACCTTGCCGACCAACCCCTCAAGGTGCGCCACGTTTCGGCGCAGGGATTTGAACATCCGGGCACTGTCAGGAGCGGTGCCTTGCCGCGCAAGTGTAAGCTCCAGAACCCTGGCAGTCATTGAAATGGCATTCAATGGAGTTCGAAGATCGTGCGCCACAAAGGCCAGATACTCTTCGCGGCGCTGCTGCACTTCCAGCGCCCGGCGTGTGGCAAAGGCCTGTACGGCCAATCCGATTGCCCCATCCAAAACACCGTTCAAAATGTGGAAAGGCTGCCCTTGCAAGATGACACCATGGGTGTCCGCCAGATCGTGAATACAGCCGCGCAGTATGTTGTACTCTGCAACGACTTCTTCTATGTCAAATCCATCCTGGACACGCTGCACCCCATGAGCAGGCGGAGTGCCTACGCAGAGCACTTTCGCAATCGTCTCTTCAGACCTTGCCTGAAGCGCAAAAGCCAGTTCATCAAGCAGATCAGGGATGTGGTCATTGACCGTCGGAGTGTCAAGATGCTTCGCTGAAGGGAGTTCCTTCACTTGCTTTCGCCACTGCGAGAGCAAGGAGTCTCGCTCCTCCCTGATAAGCGCTGCCAATTTGTCTAATTCGTTGATCGCCATTTCTTCTCCAAGTTCGCTTCGGATTTAATCGAGACGGTTACACTCTGATAGATAAACTGACTATCGGCAAATTGGTCACAGCTTAGGACAGTTTTTCCAAAACCCAGGTCGTCATGCATCTCAGGTTTTCGACATTGGTTGTTTTCAAAGCTTCCAGCCTTCTGGCTCTCAGTCGTTCGGCGGCGGCGGTCAACATCTCTTCAGTCACCAGAAATCGTTCTGACCCATCCGGCAACCCAAACCAGCCGTTGCCGACTGGCCTGATCATAGCTTCGATGCCGATGGAACTGGCCAGCCGCGCGAACAACATTCCTCCGGGTTTCAGCACGCGCCACATTTCGGTCAGCATACGATCAAAATGTTGATTGTCGCGGGCAAAATGCAACACGGCGCTGCTGATGACCAGATCGAACTTCTCGTTTGGAAACGGTATTTCTTCAACATCCGCCACCTGAAAGTTGTTGGGGGGAAGTTTGGGCGACAGACTGGAAGCAAGTTGCGTCACCAACTGAATCGCCTGCGGATTTGAATCCACCGCAAAGACCTGAAAGTTTTGGCGCAGAAAATAAATCAGGTTCCGGCCACCGCCACATCCGGCGTCAAGCACTGACATGCCCGGCACAATGCGGCCTTTCAGCAGTTGGTCAAACAGGTAAATATCAATGTCGCCGAATTCATCACGAAGATTCATGTTGGATTGCCTGCCCTAAAAGATGAAACCGCATGAAGTCCAAAATTTGCCGGATGATTTCGCGCGTGGCCTGGCTGTCGTGCATCACGTCAAAAAAGTGCGGAGCCGAATGATGATTCACAAACGTCACGGGCAGATTCCGGCTCACGGCTTTGGCCAGAAACCGATCAATCGTTTCATTCAATTCAGGACTGTCTTGTCCGGCTCTGGCAATGAACAACGGCAACTCTGCCGGAAGATCATCCACTGATTTCCCTGCCGTCGGGTTGGCGAAGCCAAACATCTGCGCCGCTTTAGCCACGCTGGTTGATCCGTCCAGATCAAGCATCAATCCATACAGAAGCACTGCGCACTTCAGGTGCTCGCTGTCTTCGTGCATCAACACCGACAAAGCATTTGGAACATTTCCCGAACAGGCCCACAAACAAATTCGGGTTTCATCAATTCCAAGTTCAGCGGCGTTTTGGCGAATAAATTGAATCAGTAATTGAAAGTCGCCGACAGGCTCGATTGCAGAGTAAGTAATCGCCACCATTCCCGATGTTGCGGCCAGGTGCGCCCAGGAAATATACGATCCCAACTCTTTCAATTTGCAGCCCAAAATCTTTTTCGTTCCGGTATCCGGATAGCCGGAAACAAAAATTACAGCCGGAATCCGCCCTCCCCGCTTCGCATCCTCCGGGTAGTAAAGATCCATCGTTTGAATGCCTGCATCGGTCTTGTGGTATTCCAGGTCCAGCCGAATCGTTACATCATCCATCCCTGGAACTTCGTAAACCACATGCTTCCTTGAAATCGGCTCTTGATCAGCTTCCTGGCTCATTTGTGTGTCTCCCTAAACAACGTAGTAACCGGTAACAGCCGTTCTGTTCATCTTCGATCTTATATCATTCTGGAAATTGGGCCGATTTTTTTGCGCGATTCCCAGATGAGAAGGAATCGTTCCGCACGCGGTATGTTTGGATTCGGCAGATTGTTTCTCAAGCACCAAACTTGATACGCCCGGTCAGGCTGGCCAGGACAATGGCCAGTTCTTTTGGCTCCACGGGCTTTGCGATATGGGAATGAAAGCCAGCGGCAAGAACGCGCACACGGTCTGCCGTGCGCGTGTAACCGGTCAATGCCAGCGCCGGTTTCAGGCAATTGCGATTGCCTTTTTGTTCGCGCACCCGGCGGATGAACTGGTACCCGTCTTCATGCGGCATGCCAATATCACTGACGATGATGTCCACATCTTCGCTTTCAATCAGTTGCAGCGCTTCGGCGCTGGAAGACGCAGACACAATATCTGCACCGTAACCCGTTAAGAGAGTCGTCAGCATTTCCCTCGCGTCCGGTTCGTCATCAACCAGCAAGATGCGCAAACCATCCAATCGGACATTGCTGCTCGCCGCCGCCGCTTCGTTCACCACCGGGCGCACGTGCAGCCATTCCTGGGAAGTGCCATCCGCCACCGGAAGCCGAATCGTAAACGTCGCGCCTCTTCCTTCGCCGTCACTGTGGGCCGAAACCGATCCTCCGTGCAGTTCGATGATATGTTGAACAATTGCCAGCCCCAGTCCCAAACCGCCAAACTTGCGTTTCGTCGAACCGTCTGCCTGACGAAAGCGGTCAAACACGTAAGGCAGGAAATCGGCATTGATGCCCACGCCGGAATCAATCACGCTGATTTCCACATGCGAATTCACGCGCCGCAGATCAACGTTAATCCAGCCGCCCTGCGAAGTGAATTTGATCGCGTTTGAAAGCAGGTTCCAAAGAACTTGCCGCAACCGATTTGGATCCCCCGGCACCAAAACAACTTCCGATTCCGCCGTAAATTGCAGCAACAGGCTTTTCGCTTCCGCCGACAAGCGCACCGATTCAATTACAGCTTCAATCAGTTCGCACAGGTTCAGATGCTCGCGTTCCAGTCGCAGCTTGCCAGTGATAATGCGCGAACCATCCAGCAAATCTTCGATCAGATGATTTTGCGATTCAACGTTATGTTCGATTGTTTCAATGGCTTTGATCGTTTCCGCCTGCGTAAGTTCTCCGCGATGCAACAACACAGCCCACCCTTTAATTGTATTCAACGGCGCGCGCAATTCGTGCGAAACCGTAGCCAGAAATTCATCTTTCAGGCGACTGGCCTCTTCCGCCACCTTGCGGGCCTTTTCGGATTCGATGTGCGCGGTCTGCTCTTTTTCATAAAGCGCCTGATTTTCCTTGGCGATCAACGCCAATTGCGCACCGCGCTGGCGCTCGACTTCCAGCAATCGCTCGCGCTCCTTTGCCATCGCCACGTAATAACAAACCGTGCGGAAGAATTCGATCTCATCATCCGTAAAACTGTCTTTGCGAGTGGTGCCGAAAGATAGCGTGCCCAGCAGGCGCTGCCCGATGATCAGCGGATGGCAGGCATAGGCGCGAACTCCGAAGCTGCGGATCAAGTCTGTTTTCGGGTCCAAAGAGTTGTGGACCTCCGTCACAACGCGGCGCTGCCAGTCCTTGGCGACGGTTCCGCAGACGGCCTGGCCAAATTCCAGCTCGCGGATTCCGGCTTGCTGTTCTTCCGTCAGGCCGAAACACGAATCCAGACGCAGCACCCCCTTTTCAGGATCAACCATAAAGTTGAAATAGAAATCCAACCCAAGCTCATCCGCCAGTTTTTCGAACAGGCCGCGCACGGCCTGCCTGGAATCTTCATACAAAAGCAATTGTTCTGCGGTTTGCGCCAGCAATCCCAGGCGATGACTTTGGCTGCGCAATTCGACTTCTACCCGCTGCAACCGCAACAAGGAACGCACGGTTGCAATCAGTTCTTCCGGTTCGACGGGTTCGGCCAGATAGTTGTCAGCTCCGCCTTCCAGCGCGCGCGCTTTGTCGGAAGCAGAAAGAAAAGAGGCTGAAATCTGCAACACCAACGTCATGGTGGCGGTATCACGCGATTTGATTTGCTTGCAAACTTCAATGCCATTGATGTCCGGCAGATTTACGTCCAATAGAACAAGCTGTGGCTGATATTCTTCAACCTGACGGAGTGCGTCATTGCCGGTTCGGGCTTCAAGAACTTGAAAACCGGCGCGTTGTAACACACGCGTTTTGGCGTACAACGTCGCTTCGTGGTCATCCACGTTTAAGATCAAGACTTTCGCCGGTTCAATCATGTTCATTCCTTGCCAAAGTTGCCTTGGTTCACCAATTTATACATCTTTGAGTTTCGACTCGGCCTGCGCCCAGATTTTTTCAAGCACAGCGAGAAGCGATTTTTGCGAAAGCTCCGCCTTGGAAAGAATTGCAACTGCGTTCTTGGCAAGATGGTTACGTTCGCGCTTATCCAGCGCTTTTGACGTGACGATAAAAACAGGAATGTGCGCCGTCAGCGGATCGCCTTTTAAGAGCGCCAACACTTCAGTGCCGCTGACTGCCGGCATCATCAAATCCAAAAAGATCACTTGAGGTTGTTCTTCCCGCGCCAAAGCCAGTCCCAGAGCGCCGTCCGACGCTTCCAAAACCTCTGAATACTGTTCACTTAACAACCGTTTCAGCACATAACGCGACGCAGCTTCATCGTCAATAATCAGGGTTTTTCTGACAACTTTCGGCGTGCGGCCCAAAGTATAAACCACGGGAATAATCGCGGAAAAAGTTGATCCGACGCCCAATTGGCTTTTGACAGCCACACTGCCGCCAAGCAGTTCGGCGAGTTTGCGAGACAACGACAGCCCCAGACCAGTTCCTTTCACGCGTTTCTGCATGTGATTTTGAACCTGCCCAAATTCGTGAAAAATCCGTTCTTGATCTTCCGGAGCAATTCCAATTCCCGTATCGGTCACCATAAAGACGACGGATTGGCCATCCGGCGTCAGTTCCGCGCTCAGCCGCACCTGTCCCTGCTCCGTAAACTTGATCGCGTTGGAAAGGAAGTTGCGCAAAATCTGGGCGATCTTGCCTTCGTCGGTGTAAAGAAAAGGAAGACCTTTTGGTTGTTCAAAAATCAGATTCACCTGATCGGTGACCAGCAACGGTTTCAGCAATCCGCGCAAGGCGCTGAACAATGTGGAGACGGCAAATTCCGACGCATGCACATCCACTTTGCCCGCTTCGATTTTGGCCAGGTCAAGCAGGTCATTGACCAGTTCGGTTAATTCCCCGGCGGACCGCGCGATAAAAGACACCTGTTTTTCCTGCTCTTCGGTCAATTCCCCGTCCGAACGATCCAGCAACAACCGCGTCAGCGCAAGAATGGAATTCAGCGGCGTGCGGAACTCGTGGCTCATATACGAAAGAAAGCGCGACTTCATTTCGTCGGCTTGCCGCAAACGGTCGGCTTTGTCGTCCAGTTCGGAATACAGCGCGACGACGCCACGGTTGGTGTCTTCCAGTTCCTGATTCAACCGCGTCAACTCTTCCTGCCGGCGCTGCAATTCTTCCAACGTGCCCAACAGCTCTTTATTCTGCCGCTGGACCTCTGTTGCAGGGTCTTGCCGTTCCCGCTGATTCAGTTCGGCTGTGATTTCGGCCAATCGAGCGGTTGTAATTACCGGCGCGGATTTCGGCAAACACTGCCGCATTTCAACAGTGGTTCCTTGGCCTGATTCCGAATCAATTTTGAACTGATCCACCAGCCGTCGGGCATTTACCAGTCCCAGGCTTTTCGTCGTCCCACGCTGTCCGTTTAACAAATCCCCCACTTCTTTAATTCCAGGCCCCTGATCGCTGATCCGCGCCAGCAACATTTGGGGCTTGGCAGATTCATCCACGGCGAATTCCACCTTGCCGCCTCCGCCGTGGCCGACGGCATTGCGCACAATTTCCGACACCGCAGTGGCAAATCGAATCTGGTCCTGAGTTTCACTGCCAAGCATGGCTGCAATCTGTCGTGCGTGTTGCCGGGACAAAACAATGTCCTGTTCCGTTCTAGCGGTGATTGCAAGAATTGGTAAACTCATAAAAGAGACAACGTGCCGGCTTTCCATTTCTGGTGCCGCCAACTTGGGTGGCTGATTCTGGGGCAATAGGGCTCACCGGCAGCACACACCCAAAAAATCCAGCCAGATTGCCTTGGCGTCAGTGATGTCGCCGAAGCGGAAAGGCATATCGAACCTTCAAACGATATAAGCCCTGTCCAAATTTGGTTTGGACTGCCAGCGTCTAACTTGAAATTTCAATAGCCCAGCCGTTTACGGCTGGGAAAGCTAAAAGAAAAGATTTTAGCCCGGTTTACCGGGCTTTCGGTGGGCTTTAGCCAGGACGGTTGTTGGCTAAAGCCGATGAACAAGGACGGTAAACCGCCCTTGTTTCCAATCTGATTCATCTCAGCCCAGCCGTGAACGGCTGGGCTAGGTGAAAATGCGAATTTCAAAACACGCCCTAACTTTCTTTTACAACGACGACAGTCGCATCATCTGTTTTGCGGTCAAAATCCCGGAAAAGAATGCCTGCCATCAGGCTGGGATGCCGAACTGTCATCCCAGGATATGCCTCTGTACGAAACCGGGTATTCAAACCGTCTGAATGCAATACAAGTGACGCCCCGTACGTCCATAAGTAGCTGAACTCTTGAAATTTGCGTGCCTCGTGTCCGGCGATTCCATTGTGAGAAACCATGTGGCGCACTTCTTTCGTCGGCGAAATCACACTCCCGGCAATATTTCCGATTCCAGCAAATTTGACCTGGCCAGCCGAAATTTCCGCGACTGCCACCGCTGCGCCTCGCGTTGGCCGCAAAGCCAGATGAATAAGTTCCAGCACTCGGGCCGGGGGCAAATTTGGATTGGCTTCAAAAACCTGCACAGCCTGACGCGCCGCCGTCGCCGCATCCGGCCCATGCCCAAGCCCGTCCGCCACCAGCAACAAACACCGGTCCGGTTGTTGAATGACGGCCCAGGCATCGCCACAAGCGATTTCACCGCGTTTGGGCTGGCAAACGGCTCCCACCTTGAATTGGGCGTTTGGAGGATTTGAAGCGAGGGGCTGTTCCCACAATTGGGCAAGCTGGACTGTGCCCATTCCAGATTGAGAATAGATGTCAAAAAATGACGCCAGCCGATTGATCGCGCCTAACCCTTGTCCCTGACTGCCGACAGTGGAATACCCATCCTGAAAACATTCCGTAAGGTTTGTAATTCCCGGTCCCTTATCCAGCGAAATTAACTCCAGCCCATTGGCGTTGCCTTGCGTCACAATCTGGGCCAACAGCGAACCGCCACCCGCATGCTTGATCAAATTGCTGGCTAATTCCGTGACGATAATTGCCGCTTTCTCTGTCTCGGTTTCACAAAAGCCCGCCCCTTTTGCCAGCTCCACGGTTTTTCGACGTGCGTCCCCCACCTGTCTGGATTCGCTGATCGGAAAGAGCAATTGATTTCGCATACTTCCTCAAACTGCTTTTCGAAGTGCAGAAACACGCCCGTAGTAAGTGTGCCAGGCCTGTGCGCACTTCTGCATATTGCGCACCTGCCTTTACTTCCACCGCGTGATGGTCACCCGCGTGCCTTTGCCGGGCGCGGAGTCAATGGAAAATTCATTCGAAAGCCGCTTGGCCCCGCTTAGTCCCAATCCAAGGCCGCCGCCGGTGGTATATCCATCGGTCAGCGCCAGTTCGATGTTGGCAATGCCAGGTCCCTGGTCTTCAAACGTCAGCCGCAACCCGCGTCTTGCCGTCGCATTCAGGATTTCGAACAAGACATGACCGCCGCCGCCGTAATCAACCGTGTTGCGGGCCAGTTCGCTGGCGGCAGTAACAATCTTTGTTTGCTCCACCAGACTAAACCCCAGTTCAATTGCCCAGGCACGAACAGCTTGCCGCACTCTGACGATGTCTTCCGGCGACTGAAGCGGCAAAGTTTCACTCTTGAGCACGGTCATCCATGCCCTCCTTCAACCTCAACGAAGCGCGCAACAAATCCATTCCGCGCTCCACATTCAATGCGGTCCGCACCCCCGGCAACGATAATCCCAGTTCCACCAGCGTAATGGCGACCGCAGGCTGCATGCCGACGACAACGGTTTCCGCATCCAGCACGCGCGACATCGCTGCGATATTGCCGAGCATTCGCCCGATGAAAGAATCCACGATTTCAAGCGATGAAATATCAATCAGCACGCCGCGCGCATGCGTTTTGACGATCATTTCGGTCAGATCGTCCTGCAACTTCAGGGCAAGGCGATCCTGCATGTCCACCTGAATGGTGATCAACAGGAACTCGCCCATTTTCAGAATCGGAATGCGCTCCACGCTTTACCTCCCCTCCTCGCGAGGAAGTGCGCTGACAACCTTCCTGTGGGTTCTCTGCAACGCGATGGCAAAGGCATCTGCCAAGGTCGCTTTGGACACGACGTTGGCCAGATCAACTCCCAGGTGAACAATCGTCTGGGCAATTTGCGGACGAATGCCGCTGATGATGCAATCGGCTCCCATCAACCGCGCGGCAGCAACGGTTTTCAGCAAATGCTGCGCAACCAACGTATCCACCAACGGGACGCCGGTAATGTCTATGATGGCAATGCTGGAGCCGGTAGAGACGATGTTTTGCAGCAGGTTTTCCATCACCACCTGCGTTCGTTCACTATCCAGCGTCCCGATCAGCGGCAGAGCCAAAATCTGATCCCAAAGCTGCACAACCGGCGTGGACAACTCCATCAGCTCCTGTTGCTGGCGCGCAATCACTTCTTCGCGGGCCTTTTGATGCAGTTCCGTGGTCAACAATCCCAGCTTGTCCAATAACAAGGTCACCATCCACGTTTCGTGCCCCAGCGTTTCGGCATCATTCGCGAATTCCTGGCGAAGCTTGTTGAACAGCGGCTGCTTTAGCGAAAAGACAAATGTTGCCGTTTCAGAAGGCGTAAAGCCTTGCAGCGCGCGCGAAGAGGAAATGGTCCCCAGCAGGTCGCGCACCGAACTCCAGGCTGGAGTGTTGATATAGGCAAAGCCCCCGGCTTGCACGGCTTGCCGCACTTCGATCAGAAACGCGCGCGACTGTTCGTGCAATTCCGCATCTGCTGCCATGCCGCTACCCCTGTTGACCGCCTGCTGCTGCAACTTCATCCATTCAGCCAGAATCTCGTCTTCATACTTGCGTATGAGTTCAGGGATCTGCGTCTGATTCGTTCCATTCATTGCATTCTCCTCCCAGAGTGTCTGAGCGCAGTTATTCTATGTGGATGTTTGGGGATAATTAGGGAAAGTGGCGCAGGCCACTGATCGAGGTGGGCGCAGTGTACCAGCCAATCGCCTTCAAGCAAATACTTCACTGGATAAGTGATGTTCCATCGCTTGTTTGATGCAACTACATCAGGATTAGCGCGGATGAAAATGATTCTGCACAACAACTCCACGGCGTTGATCGCACAAGGTAGCTCGCTGGTTGATCCGAAATTCAAAGACGGCGACACGCTCAAGACTTTCGATTTTGTCGTTGCGGGAATTCCCTTCAGCGACAAGCGTTGGAGCAACGGCATTGATTCGGCGAACGATGTTTACGAACGCTTTAACCAGTTCGGCACGCACCCGACAAACAGGGCGATTACGCTTACCTGTCGCACATCATGCGCTCACTGAAAAGTACTGGATAAGGCGCGTGCATTCTGCCGCACGGCGTGCTGTTTCGCGGCAATGCCGAAGCCGAGATTCGCCGCAATCTGATTCGCAAGGAATACATCAAAGGCATCATCGGCTTGCCCGCCAACTTGTTTTACGGCGCAGGCATTCCGGCGTGCATCATCGTGACTGACAAAGAGAACGCCCAGGCGACAGTCGCGACCCGGTTGAAAGAAATCAAGGTAGAGACGCAAAATTTTGCGTCTCTACAACCTGATTGATGCACGAATTGCTGACCGGAAGGATTCGGTTGGTGAACGGGGATGCATCGCCACGGTAGAGACGCAAGATTTTGCGTCTCTACAACCTGCGATATGGGATTTTCTGGGATAATGCAGACGTCCGACAATAAAAATGCAACGTTATTTTTATGTTCATGCATGCGGGAGGACTTATGAACTCAACCCAATACCAGGAAACATATCGCATCGCCAGCGCACGACTGGCCGGATGGGATTACGCCACTAACGCAGCCTATTTCGTCACCATCTGCACCCAAAACCACGTGCATGCGTTTGGCGAAATCACTGGTGGTCAGATCAATTTGACTGCGTTGGGCGAAGCAGCGTGGGATTGTTGGCATGCCATCCCGGAACATTTTCCGTTCGTGGTGTTGAGGGAATTTGTCGCCATGCCCAACCACGTGCATGGAATTGTGATCATCAACAAATCTCCGCGTGACGTAGAGACGCAAAATCTGGCGTCTCTACGTTCCATTGCCGAAAATCCTGGCCGTCTTTCGCTGAATCAATTCGGCCCCCAATCGCAAAATCTGGCCTCTATCGTGCGAGGATTCAAAATCGGCGTGACCAAATACGCACGACAGCATCAAATTCCGTTTTTCTGGCAGCCCCGCTATCACGATCACATCATTCGCAATGCGGAAGAACATGACCGCATTCGCAAATACATTATCGAAAATCCCCAGAATTGGGCGGCGGACTGTTTTTATGAATCCCAATAATTTCCCGCATTCCCACGGCGTAGAGACGCAAAATTTTGCGTCTCTACATTGAACCATTGGTCAAGGCGATTGGACAGAATGCGACGGCAACAGCAATGTTGAAGAAGGCCTGTTGACCGCCTATTTGACCAAAAGTGGCTACAGCCCGGCGCAGATCAGCAGAGCCATCTACACGCTACGCACCGAAGCGGACAACCACAGTCGTGGCTTGTACGGCAACAACAAAGAGGTTTACAGCCTGTTGCGATACGGCGTGCCGGTGAAAATCGAAGCGGGCAAGGTCACTGAAACTGTTCACCTAATCAATTGGGCCGAACCGGAAAAGAATGATTTCGCCATTGCCGAAGAAGTCACACTGCGTGGCAATTACGAACGACGGCCTGACATTGTGCTTGATGTGAACGGCATTGCCGTGGGTTTGTTGGAACTGAAAAACAGCAGCGTTTCCATCGGCGACGGCATCCGCCAGGCCATCTCCAATCAACAGCCGCAATTCAATGAATGGTTTTTCAGCACGATGCAATTCGTCTTTGCGGGCAATGATTCCGAAGGGATGCAATACGGCACCATCGGCACCGAAG
>CAYLJQ010000073.1:0-16102 GCA_964383955.1 uncultured Heliomicrobium sp.
GACCCACCCTTGGATTTGACAACCGCTAACATCAAGTTCCGCAAGCTATTCAAATTTCAACCGTTTACAGCCTCTGCGATCAGCTTGTGGCCTGAAGTCAACACTAAAAACAGAGAAAGTTTTGTCCCATTTTTGTCCCATAACTCAGTGCGCTTGCTTGGGGTGCAAGAGGCCGTGGGTTCGAATCCCGCCGTCCCGACTATTAGAATCATATAGTTACGGGCATCTTAATGGTGCCCGTTTTGCTTTGCGGACACATTGGGTTGAAATCTGCCATTTGCGATGCTGCTCCGCTGAGATGCCCATGCGAGTTCCTGAGCCTCGGTGACACTTTATTCGGAAGGGTGAAGCTGGCTCGCACCGCGTCAGAGGTTGAGCAACATGGTGTCAGGATTTCCTTCCCTTTACCGCGAATTGCGTTCTTCGATCTGGTCGTGAGGCGGCTGTACTTGATCTTTTGTTTTGCTGAATTCATTCCTGCGTTTTTCCGTACGAGTAAGCCGATGCCGTTGCAACTTTGCCCCCTTCTCAGCCAAGCGTCTATACCAGTCGTCCCTTGTGCCGATCGTGTTTGTCTCACTAAGCAAGCCCCATTTTTTTCTCATGCTGTGTCAAGCGCGCAAATTTTTGATAAAAACGTATATCAGGTCATTCTCCGTGAGCTCCTGAAGGAGTCCCGAAAGCGTGGTGTATCCGACGTACATCTCAATTCTCCTCTAGTGAAAAAGCAATAACGTTTTATTGGCTTGCTCTCGTGGGTTGTTCGCAGCTAATTTCTTTCTTGTATAGAGTTATGTCCAATACAACTTGAGGTGAAAGAAATGAAATTGCAGACTATTTCAGAAGGATCATCGGCGGCTCATTTGCTGCTGGTGGCGGATTACTTGAGTCGTCCTCAGCAGTTTTTGGCGGTGGCTGAAGCGCGATCGGGCTTGCGTCAGGCGATGGATGATGCAAGCAAGCAGAGTGTCGTGTTGACTAACAATGGCCAGCCTCAAGCCGCGATTGTTCCATTCCAGACGCTGGAAGCGATGCGCAGTGCGCTGCTGCAATTGCTCGTCGGTGGAATGCAGGTAAGCTTTGAGCGGCTGCAGCAGCAGGTCGCCGCGCAACCTGCAAATGGGCAGCATCAGCCGGAGACGACCACCGAAGCCGAGCTTGAATCACTCGTCAAACAAGCCCGCCAGAAACAGGCCAAGACTGATTCCACTAAAGGCAGGAAAAACGCCGGTGATTCTGCCTTCACAGAGCGATCCTGAAGTAATCCAATCGTCGTCGGACGTGTTGCGCGTCATTGTTGACGCGCAACATT
Source organism: uncultured Heliomicrobium sp. (assembly GCA_964383955.1). GTDB lineage: Bacteria > Acidobacteriota > Blastocatellia > RBC074 > RBC074 > RBC074. The sequence continues at coordinate 1,313 of CAYLJQ010000073.1, forward strand.
ACGCTGGCAATGTTTCTGGCGCGCCGAGACCGGCCATTAATCGCTTCGTCCAAATGTGTGCTGCTCAGCTTGCCGTCCACTCCGAATTTTCGATGGTTGTGAACCCCCGACATCATTGCCGACTATGAACGCGGCGCGTTGGCGATTGAAAATGACGCCCGCATACAGCGCAAAGCAGTCTTTGATCGTATATGCTTTCGGCTTTTTCTTGCGGCGTTGAGACTGCCGCCGCCGTTTGAAGTATCGGCGACAACTCTACGCGCTGCGCGTCGGTTAGGTGAAGGCAGGACTTCAGCGGGAAGTGCCTGGGCCGAAGCGTCTCGGGATTTGGCGAAAGGGCAGAAATGCAGGTGCAAGTGGAAAGCCCGCCGGGTTTTTATCCCCTGGTTTTTTTGATGCCCATTGCTTGCAGTCGCGAGGCGAGCGTTGTCGCTTTGACGCCGAGCAATTCAGCCGCGCCTCCTATGCCGTAAATCTTCCAATTGGCGGCTTCGAGCGCAGCCATCAGGTTTTCGCGCTCCCGTTTGTCCCATTCGGCTTGAGGAATAAATGCTTTGGCTAAATTCGATGATTTCGCTTCGGTTTGCGCTGAAGAAGCAATGGTGGCAGCGGGAAGAATCAGGTCTAGATTCAAGGCTTGAGTTCCGCTGTTGGAAAGAATCATTGCCCGCTCGACCACGTTCTGTAATTCGCGGACATTGCCGGGCCAAGCGTAATTTTGCAGGCGCGCCATATGCTGATCAGTAAATTGCAGATCGCCGCTGCGTGCCTTGTGCCGCGCACAATTGACAAAGTGGCGGACTAACAGGGGAATATCTTCCTTGCGGTCTTTCAACGGCGGCACCTCCATTGGAAAAACGCTCAAGCGGAAATACAGATCCTGGCGGAAGTTTCCAAGTTCCACCTCGCGTCGCAAATCGCGATTGGTTGCAGTGATGATGCGGACGTTGACGCGGCGCGTGCGTTCTTCGCCAACGCGTTCAAACGTGCCTTCCTGCAGAACGCGCAGCAGCTTGCTCTGCAATTCCAGCGGAATTTCTCCAATTTCATCCAGAAACAAAGTGCCTTCGTCGGCCAGTTGAAAGCGCCCAGCCCGATCGCGCACCGCGCCGGTGAACGCGCCCCGCACATGGCCGAAGAATTCGCTTTCAAACAGGTCGCGCGGAATCGAGGCGCAATTAACCTTGACCAGAGGCTTTGCTGCGCGCTGGCTGCGTTCGTGAATGGCGCGGGCGATCAACTCTTTGCCCGTTCCCGATTCGCCCAGGATCATGACGTTGGCTTCGGTGGGCGCAACCAGCGTGATTTGATCCAGCAATTTTTTCAGCGCTGGGCTGTTGCCGACAATATCGCCGAATGAGCGATCCTGCCGGACTTCTTCGCGCAGGTAATCATTTTCCAGCCGAAGCTGTTCGCGCAGCCGCTCGATTTCGGCAAAAGCGCGGCTGTTGGCGATGGCGACCGCCGCGTGATCGGCGAACATCCGCAACCAGTCGAATTCGTTTTTATCCAGCCCCACGCGGCTGAAGATGGCCAGCACACCCATCACTTCATTTCGATGAATCAGCGGCTGCCCGGCAAAGGTGCAAATGCCTTCGCGTTCGGTCCAGTGCGGACGCGCAATCCATTCCAGGTTCTGCGCTGTGTCCGGCAGAAAGATGGGAATACCCGTTGCGCCAATCGTGCCGATTTTCAGCGCCCCCAGCGGAAACCGGCGAAAATCTCCATTCAGCCGTGACCAGTCTTCCATGCCCGGTTTTGAAGGGTTACCGCTGCTCGCCAGCAAATGCAGGCATTCTGTCTGGTCAGGGCACTTCAATCGCATCGGGCATTTTTCGCAGATGTCGCCCGCACCCTTCAACCAGATACGCGCCAGGGCCACGCCAGGCTGCGCGGCCAGTCCCGTGACGATTTTGTTCAATGCTTGTTCGACCGACAGTTCCTGCACAATTTCCAGCGCCAACGCCTGCAAGCTTTCGAGTTTCATAGTCCGCAACATACACGAACTTTCGTGCTGGTGTCCCGGCATTCCAGTAAATAACGAAAACTCGTTGCCACTCATAAGTCTGTGATTTGAGTGAAGTCTTTTGTTTTCAACACAATTCGCTGATTTCGTGCTTCGGCACGACGGCTGCACTAAGACAGCCCGACAGCAAAGCTCAAGGAAAGGAAAACGTCCTGATTCCAAGAGGCGGCTGAAACAAGAGACCTAAACAACGAAGGAGAAAATGATTATGCCAAGACTGAACGCGATTGATCCCAAGGAAGCAACCGGGAAAACGAAAGAATTGCTTGATGGGGTAAAGACCAAAATCGGAATGGTGCCGAATCTGATGCGAACCTTTGCCAACTCTCCGGCGGCGCTCGAAGGCTATTTGAACTTCAGCGGAGCGCTCGGCGGTGGACTGCTCAGTGCGAAGTTGCGCGAACAAATTGCGCTGGCCGTGGCCGATGCCAACAGTTGCGAATACTGTCTGTCGGCGCATACCGCCATCGGTAAGATGGTCGGGCTGAACGAAAACGAAATCGTCGCCAGCCGCCGGGCAAGTTCAGCGGATGCGAAGACCAATGCGGCGCTGATGTTTGCGCACCAAATCGTGGTCAAACGCGGCGAAGTTGACGACGCCGATGTGCGTACCGTGCGCGCGGCTGGTTTTGGCGACGGTGAAATCACCGAGATCGTCGCCAATGTTGCGCTGAACATCTTGACGAACTATTTCAATCACGTCGCGCAAACCGTTGTGGATTTCCCGAAAGTCGCGCTGGCTGTCGGCAAGGCGAACTAAGCAAGTTATGCCACAGAGCCACAGAGCCACAGAGAACGCAGAGAAAGAAAAGCAGCGTTTTGCTCTGTGTCTCCGTGCCTCTGTGGCAAATTCTTTCACAGCCGAAAGAGAAAGAGAGGAAACAATGGCGCGGAATTTTGCGGAGATTGCATTTACCGAAAGCGTCAAAGCGCAGCAGGAAAAATACGGTTCGCGCCGTTCATATGCGCGAATGGAAGCGCAGACGCGAGGGACCGAGATCAGTGGAAACGAGGCCGAATTCATCGGCGAGCGCGATGGCTTTTATCTGGCGACTGCCGGAGAAACCGGTTTTCCTTATGTTCAATTTCGCGGCGGCCCGAAAGGTTTTTTGAAAGTGCTGGACGCGAAAACGCTGGCTTACGCCGACTTCCGCGGCAATCTGCAATATATCAGCGTTGGCAATCTATCGCGCAATGACAAAGCCGCATTGATCCTGATGGATTATGCGAATCGGCAGCGATTGAAGATTTACGCCCGCATCGAAGTCGTCGAAGCCAAAGACAACCCGGAACTGATCGCGCAGTTGCAGGACGCAAGCTACAACGCGCAGGTCGAACGGGCGATGATCCTGCACGTTGAAGCGTTTGACTGGAATTGCCCGCAGCACATCACGCCGCGGTACACCATTGAAGAAGTCCGCGAACTGAACGCGCCGCTTTATGAACACATTGCCAAGCTGGAAGCCGAAGTCGAACGCCTGAAAACCAAAAGTGAATAAGGAGTCATTATGTCCGCACCAATGATCAAACCGCCGTTCACGCTTGAAAGCGCCCGCGCCAAAGTCCAGGCCGCCGAAGACGCCTGGAATTCGCGCGACCCTGAACGCGTCGCGCTGGCTTACACTCCTGATTCCCAATGGCGCAACCGCGCTGAATTTTTCAGCGGTCGGGAAGCCATTAAAGAATTTCTGCGCCGCAAATGGGCAAAGGAACTCGATTACCGATTGATGAAAGAATTGTGGGCATTCACGGACAACCGCATCTCGGTGCGATTTGAATACGAATGGCACGACGCCAGCGGCCAATGGTTCCGCACCCACGGCAATGAGCATTGGGAATTCGACGAGGACGGATTGATGCGCCGCCGCGATATGAGCGCCAACGATTATCCGATTGAGGAAGTACAAAGGCGCTATCGCGATTGATTCGGCTTCTTGCTTTGCCGTTGGTAAAAAGCTGCCGCCTTTGCTCGATTCCCGCAGATGGCCATGCTGCACCACCGCCGTGCGTGATTCTTTGTCACATCGTAAAAATAGATGACGCACTCGGGGGTTTCGCACTTTTTCAGGTAGGTCGGATTGCTGTAGCAGAGCAGGTCGGCAGCGGCTTCGGCAATTGGTGCAAGCAGGCGTTCAGGGACGCTGTAATCGGCATGGAAGTGTTTCTCGAAGCCGCCCTCAATTCTGACGACTTCAGCATAACCGTTCTCTTCTTTCAGAATCAGATTGATTGATTCAATCGCATCGGGCTTGATCGCCGCCCCCCGTGCGGCGTCAGAGATCATCTGATGCAATAGCTCCCGGAACTTCAAAGCGCGTTTGAATACCTGCGCCGCCCTTGGCTTACCGCTCCAGGTTTGAAGCACGTCCTTAGCCTGCGATAAGTCCAGCAGTTCGGTTTTCACAGTCCAGGCGATGAAATCCTCGAACGATTCCAACAACTCTTTCGGCTCGCCATTTTCGCGAATTCGGGTGTTGATAAAATCAACGCTCAGATTGTTGCCAACCAGATAAAACTTCGACGGATTAAGCTGTTGCTCCATTTCACACCTCCCGCTTGAACCAATTCAAACCTCTCGACATGTTCAATGTCCGCAGACTACCAAAGTATTTCCCCCTCCAGAAAACAAAAAAACACCAGGAGCGCGGAATAATATCTAACCTTCAAAGCATTGAATAGACGGTTAGGAGAAGGCGGGTCTGGTTGTCAGGCCCAAACGATTTTGAAAGACAAAACAAGGAGAAGAGAAATGAATAAATGGTTTTCGCAATTGTGGGCGGTGGCGCTGATTTCACTGGTGCTGGGAGTTTTTACGGTTGAAGCCAACGCTCAGAAACCGGAAGGCGGCCACACCGAACATAAACAACGCGTAACACCCGTCACCTACAACACGGTCAAGATTGACGGCCTTAACATCTTCTATCGCGAAGCGGGCGATCCGTCGAAGCCAACCATTCTACTGCTGCATGGTTTTCCTACGTCCTCGCATATGTTTCGCAATTTGACCCCGGCGCTGACGGACAGATTCCATCTGGTCGCGCCGGATTATCCGGGCTTCGGACAAAGCTCCGCGCCATCGGTCAATGAGTTCAAGTACACGTTCGATAATCTCGCAAACGTTATTGACAAGTTCACGAATACCATTGGTCTGAAGCAGTACAGTCTCTACGTGCAGGATTACGGCTCCCCGGTCGGGTTTCGTCTGGTGTTGAAAAATCCGGGGAAAGTGCAGGCATTGATTGTGCAAAACGGCAATGCTTACGAAGAAGGTCTGTCGGAAGCCGCCGCGCCGCTCAAGACTTTCGGCGAAAACCACGACCCTAAAACCGGCGAAGCGCTGCGTGGGTTGCTGACGCTGGAAGCAACAAAGTTTCAATACACTCAAGGGGCGCATCACCTGAATCAAATCAGCCCGGATGCCTGGATGCACGACCAGGCGCTGCTTGACCGTCCGGGCAACGCGGAGATTCAACTCGCGCTCTTCGCCGATTACGCGTCAAACATCAAATCTTATCCGGTTTGGCACGAATACCTGCGCAAGCATCAGCCGCCAACGCTTATCGTCTGGGGTAGGAATGACCCGTTTTTCACCCTGAAAAACATTGATGGTTTTCGGCGCGATTTGAAAACCGTTGAAGTTCACTTGCTGGATGGCGGGCATTTCGCCCTTGAAGAATACACGGACGTCATCGCCGAAAAGATCAGCAACTTTTTTGCTAGGCAAAAAATCAAGTAGATCAAACTGGTTCAAACGCAAACCGTAAGGAGGTAGCTGAAAGTCTTCCTGGCCTCCTAAAGCTGATCGAGGAAAAGAAACTAAAAATCTTCGCGAATCAATCTTTTCCTTTGTCTCAAGCGCCGCAAGCGTTTGAAGCCTTGCTCAGTCGCAAGACGATTGGAAAAGTAGTGCTCACACCGTTGAAGGAAACAGGCAGGTAAGGGAAACAATATTTGCGGCTCGGCTTTGACAAAAGCCGAGCCGCAAAATTTTCAATTTGACTCTTGCCAAGGCAGAGGGATCGTCTCGCCCTCTACTGTCGTGACTCTGACAGGTGTGATTCCCAAAGCACCGATCAAGAACATTTCTTCCGGACCTGAATTGACAAGTTGATGCACGGCGTCGTGCGGGACGATGATCGTTGAGTTTGCGCCGAACTTCGTCTCTTCGCTTTCGATGGTGACCTTCCCCGATCCGCGCAAGACAACGATCACTTATTCGCAGGCGTGGCGATGTACGGGCGTTCCCGCGCCAGGCGCGATGGTCTGCATCCAGACTTCCATTCCGTTTGCGCCCAACTCGCGAGCCACCAAAGTCTGATGTCAAAGACCGGGCAACGCGATGCCGTTTGAGCCAGTGAAGTCCGTGCTGACGAGTTGTAGGAACTGGCCCGCCTTATTCGTTGATTGTTGGAATAAAACCTTGCCGCACAGGATTCATAGTGCGGGTGAGTATCACTGGCTTGATGGAGGTTGGGCCGGCGACAACTCGCAGTCCAAAACTAAAAATTGGCGTGGATGTTACGTCCTCGAAGTTCATTGCGTCGTTGAACGGCAGCCGGGTCTTAGCTTTTTATATAAGCCGGTTCAGGGTGAGGTGCGCCCAACCCTGGCGGGAGGCCGACTCTCGCCGCACGGTGGGCGTCCTTTTCGGGGTATGCCATCCACGCCCAAACTCCGGAGGTAACGAAAATGCAAAAAGAACCGAATGGACAGTTTGAAGATCCCGTAAAGCGACGGCGAAATACTGCTACGTCGAAGCCGGTCAATCGGCAGCAGTTTCTGAAGAGGATGGTGTGCGCCCTGGCTGTCGCCTTGTTGTGCGTTGGAGCTGTCTGGAGTCACGGCAGCGTCGCCGCACAAAGCGACGAGTCCGGTCAGTTGCGCCAATTCATTGACCAGCAGGTCGGTGGAATCCAGAAGCTAATGGTTCCGGCAAACAACGCCGACCTGCCGCAGCCGCGGCTGGCCGATGGAAGCCCGGACCCGCAATTCAAGACCACCGAGGCCAAGCGTTACCTCGGCAAACTACTCTTTCACGACCCGGTTCGCATGGCCAGAATTATGCCGCAGTTTGGCGGCGTCCTCGCCACGCGGCAAACCGCTTCTTGCGCGAGTTGTCATCAGGGCGAATCCGCATCAAAGGCCGGCACACTGTTGAACTTTGCTGCGGGAGGCGAGGGGAAAGGGTACACGGATGCCGAAGGCAACTTCATTCCGCGACGGCGGCCCCGGCTGGACATCCTGCCCTGGCTGCGTGAGACACCGCTCTTCCCTGGTGACTCGCTGGTGGACGAGTTGCCCACACTCACCGACATCTACGAGCTTGCTGGGGTGGCTACTCCGGCGCGTGCTCGCAAACAGCCGGACCCCGGGCAACTGCTGCGCACTGGGCGGTTGGATGCTTTGGACAGTGTCGCACGCAATGCTCCAAGCGTCATCGGGGCCGCATTCAACAATCGCCTCTTGTTAGGCGGATTCGCGGGCGAACCCGACGCATCACCCGGCGGCCTCAACCCGTTCAACTTCCCAGCGCAGGAAAGCGTGGCGCTCTTGCTGCTCGACGCGCACCGCATGCTGGACTTCCAATCCGCTGAGATACAGAAGGTCCCGGCTTTCGTGAAACTCTTTCAGGATGCGTTTCCCGAAGAGGCCGCCCAAGCTGCGGCGAAGAAAGACCTGAACCTGCTGATTAACGACATTACTGTGCTGCGGGCCACGGCGACCTTCATGCGAACCGTGGTCACGCGGAACACGCCTTGGGATCGCTTCCTGGCCGGAGACAACAGCGCATTGACGCCCGCACAGCAGCGTGGCGCCAGGTTGTTCTTCACTCCCGCGGCAAACAGCCCAGGCAGCGTGGGCGGCGCGAGTGGGACCAGTTGTTACACCTGCCACAGCGGCCCAATGCTCAACAAACAGGTAAACGACCCCGACGTGGCTGGCAAGGGTCAGTTCGTGGAAGAGAACTTCTTCAACCTCGGACTTGGCGACCATCCGGTCCAAGCCTTGAATCGCCAGGCGAGAAGCGATCCCAACTCCCTCGATGATGGCAGGCGGGAAATCACAGGCCGCGAGGACGATGCTTTCAAGTTCCGCGTGGTGACGCTGCGACAACTGAAAGACGCCCGGTTCTTCTTTCATAACGGCGCATTCACAACTGTGCGAGACGTGGTGCAGTACTTCAACGCCGGTGTGCCGCAAAACGCACAGTCCGGCGCTGCGAATACACTGACGCCCCGGTTCACGAATCCTCGTGGATCAGGCTCGTCGCGCGGCCTGGGGCTGAGCGAGGCTCAAGTAAACGACCTCACCGACTTTCTCGAAAACGCGTTGTACGACCCCGCATTCGTCCACTTCGATCCGAACTCAACGACTGATACGTTCAATCCGAACGTGCGTGACCTGACCTACTCGTTCTACCGTCCAGACCTTGCGGCCTTGGGCGCAATCAATGGACGGATGGCCAGTGGTCTGCCGATGGCTAACAATGACGCCCTGTCCCGGCGTGATATGGGGCTTGAGTTCCTGGATGTGACCCAGCAGGTGGACACTTCACTGCTCAGTTCGTTGAAGTTCGGTCGGCGACAGGATGACGTCTACACAATCACCAATAACAGCCCGTCCATCGTGGACACACACCTCCTGATTGTTGTCCATGGCCTTTCCAACGGAGTCCGGTTGGAGAACGCCAGCGGGATCACGAGCAGCGGCGACCCTTATATCCGCGTGTTCCTGACCAATGGCGCTCTTCTCCCCAGTCAGAGCATCACCCAGAGGTTGAGCTTCACCAGGCCCAATCCTCTGCCGGCGAGATACAGTCTCACGCTCCTTTCGGGACAGGGCAAACCATGAGGCAATCATCCGATTGAGCTCTTCCGTGTGTGACTACGCGGCCTGAAGATTGGGAAGGCCCATTACCAATGTGCCTTTTCGTGAGGTTCCCAGCAGGCCCGAGATGCAGCTTTCGAGCGGCGTCTCGGGCCTGCTGGCGTTTTCCCAAAGCTGGCTGCATCCTTTCTAGCGAACGTTCCGGAAGAGTTACGAACTGGTCAGCAGGAAGACATATGAATAAAGCCTATCGTCATAATTCAAAGGTTGAACGGGTTACCCGAACCAGGCAGGAGGCGAAAACCCATTACGACCGATTGAGCGGCTGGTACGACCTGCTGACGGATCGCAGTGAAAGAAAATCTCGTGATCTTGGGCTAAAGCTCTTATGCGCGAAGAAAGGGGAAAAGGCGCTTGTGATCGGCTTTGGAACCGGACATGGCGTTTTGGCTTTGGCAGACGTAGTTGGCGAAACGGGCAAAGTCTTCGGTCTTGATCTTTCGGAAGGAATGCTTGAAGTCGCGCGCGAGCGAATGCTGGCCGCTGGGCTGGCTGACAGAGTGGAACTACTCTGTGGTGATGCGACGGCGCTCCCTTTTTCGGCAGCATTCTTTGACGCAGTTTTTATGAGCTTCACGCTTGAACTATTCGACACGCCGGAAATCCCCGTTGTTTTGCGAGAGTGCCGCAGAGTGCTGAAAGCGGGCGGACGGCTCTGCATCGTCGCCATGTCCAGGCAAGGGAAAGAACGTTTGATGGTCAAGCTTTATGAGTGGGCACATCGCCGGATGCCAAGCTATGTGGATTGCCGCCCGATTTATGTCCGGGAAGCCATTGAACAAGCTGGGTTTCAAGTTGTTGAAGTGATCAACAATTCAATCTGGGGATTGCCGGTGGAGATTGTTCAGGCATTGAAGCTTGATGTCGAAGAGTCTTGAAGTATCTCGATGCCGTTTTCCAAGTTGACCCATTTCCTGGATGAGATGTAATTGGCTTTTCTTCATTGATGCCTACTCAGCTCTTTTACTGAGATCATTGGCCATACACGAGTACGTCTACGGCTGAAGCGGCACGCCATTGTTGAACGACCAATCTATTGGTCACGGCAGTCAAGGTGCGGCCATCACTGGTGAAAGCCAATCCCACTGGATCGAGCCCGGTTCTAAAGGACGCCAACTCCTGCCCGGTGTCCAAATCCCAAAGCTTCGCTGTACGATCAAAACCTGCCGTTGCCAACCGTTTGCCATCGGGTGAAAGTCTCAATGCGCCAATCTCTTTGGCATGCCCGGTCATCTGTCGTAGTTCGTGTCCGCTGGCGATGTCCCAGACTCGAATCAGGTTGTTGTCCGTTGTCAGCAATTGGCGGCCTTGGGCGGCAAAAACGATTTGGGTACTTCTTGAAACATCTTGTTCTACACCCTTGAAAGTGAGCTTCATACGCTCGGTCGCAAGGTCCCAAAGCATGAAATTCCCATCAACCCCGCCTACCGCCAGTGATTGATTGTCCGGGGAAAAGCGGAGTTCCGCCGTTGGTCCGGCAGCGTTGTGGAAGCTATGAAGCACACGCTCTTTCTCCAGGTCCCAAACCGTGACTGCACCTTTCAGATCGGCGGTCGCGAGCATTCGCCCGTCGGGTGAAAAGGCCAGGCCGCCGATTTCGCCGGGCTGACCGGCTAGGGTACGCAACGGCCCACCCGTCGCTGAGTCCCAAAATTTTACCTTTCCAGCCGCATCGCCCGTCGCCAACATCCGCCCATCGGTGGAATAGACGATGGAGCGAATCGCCGCCCCGCCGTTGTCCAATTTGAACAATTGCTTGCCCTGCGCAGGGTCAAACACAGCGACTTCAAACCCAGGAATGGATTGGCCGCTGTCCAGCAATTCGGTGATCGCGATTGCCACGCGATCACCTGCAGGCGAAAAGGCGAGCGGGTACAGATACGAACCTTCTTTTTGCGTTGTCTGTACAATGCGGTGATTCGGCTCGCCGAGCGAACTGGTCCGCAAGAGCGCGGCAACCTCCCAGAGTTTGGCCGTCCGATCAAAGCTGGCCGTCGCCAGCCACAGACCATCGGGCGAAAACGACACCGACGAGATGTCGCCACTGTGCCCTTTGATCGTGGCTAGTTCCTGCCACGAAGCCGTATCCCACAATTTGACGGTCAAATCGCGGCTGGCCGTCGCCATGCGTTTGCCGTCCGGGGAAAAGGAAACAGAGTTGACCCAATCGAGATGGCCATGCAGCGTCACGACTTCCATGCCGGTCGCCAGTTCAAACACTTTGGTCGGATTGCTCGGAGCAATCAGCCATTTGCTGTCAGGGGAAAATGCAGGTTTGGTGACGGTAATGCCGTGCAGTAAATCGAAATGTTCCTGGCCCGTCGTTGCATTCCAAACCTTCAAGCCTCGCCCGCTGGCGGCAATCCATTTCGAGTCTGGCGAAAAGGCGACGCCGTTGGATATTGTTTTGCTCGCGCCCGTCAGTCCTCGCAGCGTGAGTAGGACCTGCCCGGATTTCAGCGACCAGACTTTGACTGTGTTGTCTTCGCTAAGCGTGGCCACCCGCTCGCCATCCGGCGCGAAGGTGACTGATACGAGCGGCGCAGCGTGGCCGGCAAAGACGCGCAATTTAGTGCCCGTCGCGGCATCAAGGAGTTTCGCAGTATGATCCGGATTTGCTATCGCCAGATGTTGTCCGGTAGGAGAAAGAGCCACATCCGCAAGCACTCTCTCGCCTTGCGCCGGTTGTACCGTAACGTTCCTTAGCCGCTTTCCCGTTGAGGTTTCCCAAAAAGTGATGACGTGGCCGCCCGCCAGTGTCATCAGCCATTTGCCGTCTGGTGCGAATGAAACTCGACTGAGCCCTTCGTCGTGTTGCAAGGTCCGTGTTTCGCTGTGACAAAGCTGCCAGAGGTAATACCACTCGAAGCCGCGCAAATCTTCTTGTCCCGGCTGCGGCACCTGTTCCTGTAGCATTTCCAGGACGCGCCCCACGCTGAAGTATTCCCAATTCTGCTGTGCCAGGTTCAAACGCGCGGCGTACAACACGCGGCGTTTGGTCTTCATCTCGTTCTGGGCCAGGTTGCGTTGTTGCAATGCCAGGGCGGCGAGCGCCGCGAATAAAGCCAGCAACACGGCGGCCACGGCGCTGGTGCGGATGACACCACGCCGGTAGGCAGTTCGCTGCCGTTCGACCTCAGCATCAGGCATGTGCTTGCCGACCCACTCCTGATTGAAGACCTGCGCATAGATGCGATTGCGTGGCCGCAGCAACCCTTCTTCAACGCGCACCAGTCCCGCCAGGCGAAGCACCGTCACCAGCGGATTGGTGTCATCATCTTCGGCGCGTTTGCCCCTTCGCACTTTGGCGTAGAGTGCGAGCAAGCCCGCTGTGTCCACTTCGCTGCGCAGCATTCGTTCGCGGACGAAAAGCAGATTGTCGTCCTGCTCGCTGGCGCGTTTGGCAAAGAACAATTCCTCGCACAACTGATCCACGCCTTGTGAATTCAGCACGCGCGCATCTTCGGCGACGGCTTTGCACAGGCGCTGTGTCAGGTAGGGATGCCCGCCCGTCCAGTGGAGAATTTGTTTCAGCAGGACGCCAGCCAGCGGCGGATCGCGGCGCAGCCCTTCGGCGAGCGGGGCCGCTTCGGCTTCGGTGAAATCGCGCAGCTCGATTCGCAGCCCAATGTTGAAAGGCGTCGTGCGCGTGTCGCGAATCAGATCCGAGGGTGAGGCTACACCTAGCAGGCAGAACGTCAGCCGTTCCAGTTCGGTGTCTTCAGTACGGAAGTTATACAGCTCGCGGATGCCAGCGAAGAATTCGTCGGTCGAAAATGGTAGTCCCAACACGGCATCAATCTCGTCAATGAAAAAGACGATCGGCCCGACGAATCGCGGCAACACGGCGTGGCGGATCGCCTGCAACCATCGTTGAAGGGGCCCGAGCGACATCTGTTGCTGCCAGAACTCCATCAACTCGTCTTCCAGATCGAGCTGCTGCGCCATCTGGCTGAGCAATCCGCCATACCACTGTTCGGCGTTGACGTTCTGCCCGATAGCGGTCAGGTCAAGCACCGCCACGCCCACACCTTCTTCGCGCAAGCGCGACGCGGTACGCACCATCAAGCTGGACTTACCCATCTGACGCGAAGTCAGCACATAACAGAACTGCCCTTGCTTGAGCGCCGCGTAAAGTTGCGCATCAGCTTGCCGTTCGACATAAGATGGCGCGTCGCGCCGTAGCGTGCCGCCGACGATATAAAAACCGCGCGGGACAGCGCGTTCAGCAGGGACGGTTAGTGCAGCATCTTTGGCCATTGATCTTGACCAGATTGGTTGGTAATGGTTGGTGGCCTGCCAGGAAATGACAGCCCATATTCAAATTACAGCAAATGCTTTTCGAGATAGTTGGCGTATAGCTGGCATCGCGGACGCAGGTTGCGCACGGAGTCGCCAGACATCAGACCCGCGCTGCGCAGCCGGTAAAAGCTATCGGTATTCGCCGACGGTTTGCCTTGCAACACGTTCTGCACAACTTCGCGCAAAGACGGGTCTTGTGAGAGCGAAATCAGCAAGCGGCGTAAATGATCGCCGAACGGGCCCTCGTCGTGATCGGCCTCGGCTTCCAACCGGCCCAGCACCCAGCCGCGCGTGACCATTTCGTGCAAGCCACGACGCACCAGAAAAGGGTGCCCGCCAACGAGCCGGAAGTACCGCGCCACCTCCGCGCGATCTTTGAGCGGCGAGCCGTAGCGTTCGTTTAATTGCGCGACTTGATCGTAGTTGAAATCTTCCAGCGCCAGCCGCGTGCCAACGTTGAACGGTGATTGGTTCAGATCGGTGATGAACAGGTGTGCCTCTGTCGCGTAGGCGATCACTTGGGTTAAACGTTTCCACGGCCCATCAGGATCGAGCGCGCGTTTGTTGTGCCATGACCGGAAGAGTCCGAAAATGTCACTGCCGAAATCACAGTTGAACAACCGATCTACTTCGTCCAGTCCCCAGACGATTGGAGCCTGAATTTTCGCGAGCACCTCGCGGCGCAGAAACCGCTCAAAGTTAATCCCCGGACTCATGAATGAATTCCACATCTGGCTCGGATAAACATCCAGATCGAGCTGATCGGCCAGCGTCTCGGCCAGACTGAGAATCAGTTTCTCGGACGATGTGAAGTACTCTTGTCCCAGGCTTTGGAAATCTATCAGCACGACCCTCGCACCACGTTCGCGCGCCCGGTTCAGCCCGCGTGCGAGCAAGGACGTTTTGCCCACCTGCCGCGCGCCCTTGACCAACACCAGGCTGTCCTGCCGTTCAATGGCTTCGTGAAACTCTCGGTCGGTGGATCGTTCGATGTAAAACTGTGAATCGAGCGGCACGGCTCCTCCCACCGGTTCCAGTCTTCGGCGGTCTTCCAGGTCTTTCGTCGAAGACAACGTATCGGTGGTGTATTGCTGAGGCGGATTGTCTTTCGACCTGCGTTCATCGGCAATCGGCGGCGGTCCCACTGAGACGCTGCGCTTGAGCTTGGCTTCAACTTCCAGTTCCAGCTTCAGATTCTTCAGGTCAATCATGAAATCCTTGATGACTTGATACCGCTCGTCGCGATTCTTTTGCAGTGCCTTCTCAACGATGCGTTCGAGTTCTGTGGGAACGGCGCGCGAATAGCGAAGCAGCGGCAGCGGCTCCTGGTTCAGAATCGCAGCCAGTACCGCGCCCGTCGTCGCGCCCTCGAACGGCGCGCGCCCTGCCACCAACTCGTAGAGCACCACGCCTAGGCTGAAGACGTCACTGCGTCCGTCAAGCTCCAAACCCAGCAAATGGTCCGGCGAGATGTAATGCGCCGTGCCCATGACCTTGCCTGGGTCGGTCTTGAGCGGCGCTGAGTTGCTGATGAGGCTGTCACTCTTTGTCGTCAGGCCGGTCATAAACTGCTC
>CAYLJQ010000074.1:0-10199 GCA_964383955.1 uncultured Heliomicrobium sp.
CATCTACATCAAATTTACGACGAAAGTATCCTGAATCAATCGCGCCGGTTTTGAGCAGCAGAACCATCTCGCGAATCAGGTTTTGCTTGGGCGTCAATTTCAGCGCGCGCCAGAGCGGCAATTGCTCCTTTTCCAAAGCCTGAATGTACTCTTCAAAACTGGGATGATTCTGGAAATGCACTCCACCGAAGTGCGAGAACGACGACACGCCAAGTCCGATCATATCGCCGCCATGCCACAGGTTATCGGTGTAAATAAACCGCGTAGGCTTTTTGGTTGTCGCCAGCGTATAAGCGCTTGCCGCGCGATACCCTTGCGCCTGAAATTCATCAAAAGCGTAATCCAGCCAGCGCCGTTTTGTTGGCCAGTCGGCGATGGGCGAATCCAATCCCTGCTCGATCATCTCTCGCGAAATCACAGTGTTGTACGGAAGCTCCATCTGGTAAATCGTCACCGAATCCGGTTCCAGTTCCAGCGCGCGGCGGACGGCATCGCGCCAGGTGTCTCCCGATTCGCCCATCATCCCGGCAATCAGGTCTATGTTGATCTGCGCAAAGTCCACTTCGCGCGCCCATTCGTAGGCTTTGTAAACTTCGGCTGAAAGATGCGCGCGGCCATTGGCGGCCAAAATCGCGTCGTTAAAATGCTCCACGCCCAAACTCAGCCGCGTGACGCCGATCTCTTTCAAGGTTTCCAGCTTCGATTTGCGCAAGGTTCCCGGTTCGCATTCAAACGTCACTTCTTCGGCGTGTTCCCAACTGACATGCCGGTTCAAGCCTTCGACCAGATAATCAAGCTGCCGTTCGCTGATGTACGAAGGTGTGCCGCCGCCAAAATACGCCAGCCGCAACTGCCTTCCCTGCAAGGCTGGCATCTGGCTGTACAGTTCATTCTCTTTGATCAGCGCGTTCAGGTAACGTTCAATGTCCGAAGCATTCTTGTCCGTGTAGACCTTGAAGTAACAAAACTTGCACCGCTTACGGCAAAACGGAATGTGAATGTACAGGCCAAGCGGTTGGTCATTTCGCGGCGGCTGATTCAATGCGTTGATTGCATCGCCTGTGTATTCCGGCTTCCACTGCGAAAACGGCGGGTAGTTGGAGACGAAATAATTGCCGACTTCTGTTTTAGTATTCGATGTTTCTGTCATCTTGATCTGTTCAATCAGTCGTTGTTAGCGAGAGGAAGATTTGATGAACGCGAGCAAGTCATCAACTTTTACCATTCCTACGTATGGATACTCAGTATCTGGGTAGTCAAACATTTTCAAGGATTTTGGGAAGGCAACCTCACCTTCGCGCTTAGTTCCTAGGACATATTCAACTCCGTCCACTCGCTTTATTTCCATTTGCCCGCGTCCAAGATGAACAATCTTAGCAAGCTCTCTATTTCCTGTTATTGCCTTGATCTTCGGCAATATCTTAGACAAGGATCGCGGGTAGTCGCTATAGCGTGTTCCCGGCGTAAACATAAACAAGCTTTGTGTTCCTTCGCTGGCCGCAGTTACATCACAGGCTGAGCCTGGAGATGCCCAGTAATAAACCGTTTTCAGGCTTCGATCACCTTTGAGAACTTCAAGGACGCTTACCTCTGCAATTTTGACCGGATATCCCGCTGAAGAAGCAAGCACCGTAACTTTGTTCACCCGGCCAAGCACAATCGTTGAGGACAACGAAACCATTGTCTCAAGCGGCATTGAGCCGGCATCAGCAAATAAAGAAGGACTGAGTGATGCACAAATCAGTAGTCCGATGAGGGCAAGGCGTAATGTCATCTTTTTTCTCTCTGTATGCTTTAGCAAGCTAAGCATCCTTGGGTCGAAGGTACATTTGAATCATTGCGCTATTCCACAACTCGCTTGTAGCGTCGCGCTTTGAACTCGTAGCGCGGCAAGCTTCCATGTTCAGCTTGTACTACGCTGACGCGGATGTTCAGTTGGGCGCGGAAAGCAGCCAGAATCGCCTGCTCTATGTCAACGAACGCAGATCGTTCATCGGTTTCGACTTTCAGCAGCAGATCATCCATCTCGGCCACACGGCGAATTTCGACTTCGAATTCGGTGATCGCGGGGATCGCGCGGATCAGGTTATCAATCGCCGCCGGGTACAGATTGACGCCGCGCACGGTCAGCATATCGTCTGCGCGTCCAAGCACGCCGCCGTTGATGCGCGCCAGAGTTCGCCCGCAAGCGCATGGCCAGGTCGTCATTTCCACCAGATCGCCCGTGCGGTATCGCAGCACAGGCATCCCTGCGCGTCCAAGCGTAGTAATAACCAGTTCGCCACGAACTCCCTCAGCAACCGGCTGACTGGTTTTCGGGTCAATCACTTCAAAGAGGAATTCCAATTCGTTCAGATGAATCGCGCCGTCTTCGGCCTGGCAATCGAACGCCCACGCGCCGACTTCGGTCGCTCCCGCGTGGTCAAAACACCGAGCGCCCCAGGCAGCTTCGATCCGGCTTTTGACATTCGGAACGCTTGCGCCCGGTTCGCCCGCGTGGATGGTGATGCGAATGTCAGAATCGCGCAGATTCAGCCCCAATCCGTCTGCAACTTCGGCCAGATGTAGCGCATAGGTCGGCGTGCAAACCAGCACGGTGCAGCGGTTTTCCAAAATTGCGCGCAGCCGTTGTTCTGAGTGCATGCCGCCGCCGGAAAGCGCCAGCGCGCCAACATATCGAGCGCCATCAATCCCCGACCAATGGCTAACATACGGCCCAAACGAAAACGCACAGAAAACCAGATCATCCGGCGTCACGCCTGCACCCAGGTAAACTTCCGCCCAGCAACGCATGAACGTTTCCCAGTCTGCGGCTGTGTCCAGCCAGCGCAAAGGGCGGCCTGTCGTCCCGGAAGTCTGGTGCAGATAACGATATTGCGACATCGGATAGCTGAGTAATCTGCCGTAAGGAGGATATTCCTGCTGGTCTGCCGCCAGTTCCGCTTTTGTCGTGAAGGGCAATCCGGACAAGTCAGCAACGCGGCGAATTTTTGTCATTTCCAGTCCGGCCAGACGGAATTTTTCCTGATAAAACCGAATCCCTGTCAGTTCCGCCAGCAATGCTTGAAGCCGTTCATCCTGCCATTCTCGCACCCGCTCGCGCGTTTTGGATGACAGTTCACGATAGTCAAAACTCATTCGAATAAATTGCCTCCGGTCCGGACTTCATCCTGCAATGGGAAAAGCTCCGCAATAAATGATCATCTAAAGAATTTCCTGCCAATCATTTATCGCTTTTTTCGTCTTGGTTGTGTTTGCTTTGGGAGACGCAATCCTAAATCAATCCGCAAGCGATTGGTAAGAGCTACAGCTATTGACTGAAGCCAACTCTCAGCGGTTTCGGCTATTTCCAGCAATGGAATGTAAGCAATTGGAAATAAACTGCTGAAAAATTGACATTCACCTACCGGAGACAATTGAAACTGCCAGCCCGAAACGTGTGAATCAAACTTCAGGTGATTTGTCATGAACTATTTTTCCGCTTTCAACCAATTCGTCGGCGCATTTGCTTGCGTCGTTTTCGCTGCGATGCTGTCGGCCAATCCGATTCAGGCTCAAGCCGATTCCGGCTGGCAATGGCGCAACATCACTCCGGCCACCGGTTCAGCGCCCGAACCGCGCCGCGATGGCGAAGTGATTTACGATCCTGTTGGCAAACGGCTGATTCTCTTTGGCGGCAACAGCGACGCGGGATTGAAAAACGACACCTGGGCATTTGATCTAAACGCGCGAAGCTGGACGAAGCTAACGACCGTTGGTACACCACCTTCGGGACGCTTTGGCTTTGACGCGGTGTACGATCCCGTCGGAAATCAATTGGTCATTTACAACGGGCAAGGCGCAGGCTTTTTCAATGACACGTGGACTTTGAATTTGACCACTTTGGAATGGCGCGACGTTTCGCCTGCGTCAGACAGCGCACGCCCCAAAAAGCGATATGGCTCCGGGGCAATTTTCGATTCTGTGACGCGCAGCCTTGTTTCCTTTGCGGGCTTCACCTCCGAAGCCGGGCGCTTTCAGGACACGCAAAGTTTCGACTTGGCGGCAAACTCCTGGGCGGACTGGAGTCCATCAGGCACAAAACCACAGGTTCGCTGTTTGCTGACGGCGGCATTCGATAAAACGAGTCGCCGAATGATTATTTACGCCGGTCAGCGCAGTGGTGCGCTGGACGACATTTGGTCGTTCGATCTGGCTTCGCGTCAATGGACGAATCTGACGCCGACGATTCGTCCGCCGGGCAGATTCTGGTCTAGCAGCTTTGTGAATGACGATGGACGCTTCGTCATTTTTGGTGGCAGTGGAGCAGGCAATTTCAACGACACCTGGGAATTTGATTTAAGCGCGCGGCAATGGACGCAGCTTCAAATTGCCAACCCGCCGGAACAGCGCAACGGGATGATGGGGGCTTTTGTTGATGGCGAAGACCGCTTTATCATTTTCGGCGGCACAGGCAACAACGGTAATTTGAATGATGTTTGGGAATTGAGCCGCAAAACCGTGGCGGCGTTGGCGATGGTTTCCGCAGCCAGCTTCGGTGGAGATTCGTTCGCGCCAGAATCCATTGTTTCAGCGTTTGGCGCGAATCTGGCGACAGGGATTCAAGCCGCAAGCGTGGCTCCATTGCCGACCAGCTTGGCGGGAACGACTCTTCGTTTGCGCGACAGCGCTGGCGTTGAACGTCTGGCTCCGCTGTTTTTCGTTTCGCCGGGACAGGTCAACTACCAGATTCCTGCTGGAACTGCTGCTGGAGCAGGGACCGCGACTGTCACCAGCGGCGTCGGCTCTGTTGCTGCCGGTTCGATTCAAATTGCCAATGTGGCTCCAAGCCTGTTCACAGCGAACTCGACCGGACAAGGCGCTGCCGCAGCTGTTGCGCTGCGGATTCGCGCCAATGGCGATCAAGTTGTCGAACCGGTTTCGGAATGGAACGCTTCGCTGACCAGGTTTGTGACAAGACCGATTGATACGGGTGCAGAAGGCGAACAGGTTTACCTGCTTCTGTTCGGCACGGGCATCAGGCTTCGCGGCAGTTTGTCAGGCGTGACAGTCAATATCGGCGGGCTTGGTGCTCAAGTGGATTATGCCGGTCAGCAAGGGGATTTTGTCGGTCTGGATCAAATCAATGTCCTGATGCCCAAAGCACTGGCCGGACGCGGAGAAGTGGATTTGGTCTTGTCCGTTGACGGCAAACCAGCCAATACGGTCAGGATCAATGTTAGATAATTAAAGCCTGTGCAAATTAAACTTGAATGGAATCAATAGTTTCACGCAAAGCCGCAAAGTCGCCAAGGAGGAAAAGAAGAAGGCGTCACACTCGAACTGCCAGCAAGCATTTTTTTGCCTTTTTTGCTTTGCGTCTTCGCGGCTTTGCGTGAGATTCCAATTTGCACAATCTTCAGATAAGTAATCGGCAGAATTGCCATTTTGACAAAAACGAAAGCCGCAGTTCAGGTGGCACCAAGGCTCCCTGAACTGCGGCTTCCGTGTTTCCGCTAAGCTACTGGCATCCCCTACAAGCAGCTTGGCGGGAAAACGGGCATGATCATCGAGCTATTTGGCGTGAGAGTCAGCGTATGCAGACTATGCGCGCCAGTAAATGCATTTGAGTTCGATGATGCATTGGGGTTTTGGTTAATAGTTGCACCATTTACTGGCGCATTCGTGGAACCCAACTTCATCCATCCGCTGCGTCCCGCAGGCACGGCAAGCTCAAACCTTGGCACGGTGCGCGGGAAGCCGTTGTTGATGCTGCCACGCATCTGGCAAGTTCCCGGGTTCAAGGTAAAGCTCAGCGCGTTTTCGACATCGTCGTACAGAATGCCGAAGATCGGATTGAGCTTGTCCATTCCGTTGCCCAGATTTCCGCTCAACCGGTTCAGGATCAGCAACGTGTCATTGCCTTCAGCTCGGCTGGGCAGGTTGTCTGCCGCCACCGTCATTGGCAATGGACTGTAACTGAATCCGTCAAAGTTCAACGTTGCGGTTGTTGAATTCCCGTCACATTGCGGCAATCCGCCCGCCAGACCAGCGACACAATCTGCCGTTAGGTTGCCACGATGACCAGTATCGAACTTCACATACTCGTCACCAATCAGGTAGTTGAAATCAATCGGACATCCCTTGTCATCCACCGCAACCGCAACCACGTAGCCTGTGATTCCGGGATCCATATCGGATGCCAGGAAGCTGGTTGTTTGGTTCGCCGTCAGGCAGACGAAAGAATCCGCGACTGAGCACGTTGCGCCATCCACAAAGAACAGGTGTACCGCCGCCGGTTTGGCCGGGTTGATGTTCGTCAGGTTGATACGCGTGTTTTGTCCAGCCGGGTTTGCCGGATTGGAGGTGTAGATCGGGTAGATCAGGATGGAACAGCCAGATCCGTTCGGAGGCAAAATGCCAGGGCCAACCGGCGGACAGGTAACGGAACTGCAATCTTCTCTGCTGTACGAGGTTTCATTCGATCCATTGTCGTCGGAATCGAAGTTCGCCGTCGAAGTGATGCAGAATTCCGAACCGATATTCACCGCATTACCAACTTGCGCCGAATATCGAATGCTGACCGATTGTCCAGCCGGAATCGTTCCGTTCCAGGTCACGGTTGTTGATGTTACCGTGCAAGAAGCGGTCGTGCCTCCGGTTACCTGGCAGGATGACGGAATGCCGACCAACTGCGCAGGCAACGCAGCCGTGAATTCTGCCGTGCCGTTGTCGTCTTGCGCCGTCTGGCCTGTATTGCGGATGATCGTGGTGACCGGAATGACGTCTCCGGGGCCGATACAGATGTCTCCGCCGCCGATTGTGACTTCCAGCAATGAAGCAAATCCGAAATCAATCGTCAGATTGCCGTTGGTGTCGTCGCCGTCGGTTGCATCAGGCGGTTCATTGAACCCAATCAACGTAACAACCGTGCTGATTGGCGGATTCAGCGCCGGGCCAGTGCTGTCAGAACCGTGATCGCGATTGTCCTGATCGCTGTCCCCACCCGCAGAACCGTAGCTGCTGGCGCAACCATACAGCGGTCCGCCCGGATTAAAGTTGCTGGCATCAACCTGGACAAAGTACGGATTGGGAATCAAACCGGTAAACCGATAGGTTCCGTCAGCCGCAGTTGTTGTCATTGTCACCAGCGTGTCTGTCGGCGGATTGAATGTGCCGCTGTGGTCAACGTCGCGGTACAGATTGACCTTGACGCCGCCGATCGGCATTTCACCGGTGTCGCGCACTCCGTTGTTGTTGGCGTCTTTCCAGATCAGGTTGCCGATGACCAGATTGGTTGGGATGAAGCCGAAGTCAATCGTCAGATTGCCGTTCGATCCATCACCGTCGTTGGTGGGTTCAGTGCCGCCAATCAAGGTAATTGGCAGACTGCTGATGCCGCCGGTTGGCGGCGTTGGATTGTCAACGCCGTTGTCGTTGTTGTCCGTCGTGTCGCCGGAATCGTTGCCTGTGCTGCTTAGACAGCCAACCAACATTCCGGTGCCGGTAAAGTTACTGGCGTCAATCACGACAAAGTATTTGCCTGGCAACACTGTGGTAAAGCCGTAGCTGCCATCGGTTGCCGTCGTGGTCATTGCCAGCATCACATCCGTCGGCGGATTGAAGCTGCCGTTGTTGTCCGTGTCGGCGTACAGCACAACTTTGACGCCTGCGACAGGAGGTTCGGTCGGGTTGCTGGTGTCGCGGATTCCGTCATTGTCGTAATCCTTCCACACCAGGTTGCCCAGGTTCATGATTGGGGTGAATCCGAAATCCACCGTTCGATTGGATTGGTTGTTTTCCGCCTCGCCCGGTTGCGGGTTGGTTGACGGATCGTTGTCGTTCGTGGGTTCGGCGGAACCATTTCCGTCGCCAACCGTGACAGGTTTGCTGCGGACGACTGCTCCCACTTGTTCGCCGCTGTCGTCACTGTCAGTGGCATTGGTATCCGGATCGGTTGCCGGTTCTGTCGGACCGGTCGAACCTACGATTCCGTTGGTTCCCGTGCTGGTTGTGCATCCGACCAACACGCCCGGAGCCGCGAAGTTCGTAGACACAATTTCAACCACGTAATCGCCCGCCAGAATGTTGTCGAAGCGATAGTAGCCACCGTTCGCCGTTGTCTGGTCAGGAACAAGGCCACCCGTCACGTCTCTGGCCTGAACCAAAGCCCCCGTCAACAAGCGAACCACCACACCATTGATGCCCGGGCTTGCGCCGTCGGCAGCGTTGATGGAGCCGCTGTTGTCCATGTCTTTCCAAACCCGGTTGCCCAAGCTGTAAACGTGAACAAAGCCGAAATCCACCGTGCGGTTTGATTGATTGTCCGGAGCTTCGCCCGCTTGCGGGTTGGTCGCCGGATCGGTGTCACCCGTCGGTTCGGTTCCCACACCTGGGCCGAGCGTCACAGGCAAGCTGCGAATGCCGGTCGTTGGATTGGGATTCGTGCCGACGCCGTTTTCGTCGCTGTCGTCAACATCGGTGTCAGGGTCACCTGCGTCCAGTCCGCTGCTGATGCAGCCGACCAACACACCCGGAGTCGTGAAGTTCGACGCGCGGACTTCAACCACATAATCGCCCGTCAACAGATTGTCGAAGCGATAGTAACCGCCGTTGGCCGTCGTCTGGTCAGCAACCTGATTGCCGTTGACATCCGTCGC
Source organism: uncultured Heliomicrobium sp. (assembly GCA_964383955.1). Lineage (GTDB taxonomy): Bacteria > Acidobacteriota > Blastocatellia > RBC074 > RBC074 > RBC074. The sequence continues at coordinate 8,640 of CAYLJQ010000074.1, forward strand.
CTGAAGCAGGCCAGGGGAAGTCAACAAACGCACGACCACACCATTGATGCCGGTTTCAGCTCCGTTGATCGTGCCGCTGTTGTCTGTGTCTTTCCAGACGCGGTTGCCCAGGCTGTAGACCGGCACGAAGCCGAAATCCACTGTCCGGTTCGATTGATTGTCTGGCGCTTCTCCCGCTTGCGGGTTGGTCGCCGGATCGTTTTCCCCTGTGGGTTCAGTTCCCACGCCAGGGCCAAGTGTGACCGGTGCTGAACGAATGCCGTTCGTCGGATCAGGCTGAATGCCCAAACCGTTGTCATCGCTGTCATCGGTATCGGCGTCGGGATCGTTGCCGCCCGTGCTGCTAACGCAGCCGGTCAGCATTCCCGGCGGTGTGAAGTTGGTCGAACGAATTTCGACTACGTAATCGCCCGTCAATAGATTGTCGAAGCGATAGTAACCGCCATTGGCCGTCGTCTGGTCTGCAACCTGATTGCCATTGACATCCGTCGCCTGAACCAAGCCAGGGGAAGTCAGCAGGCGAACGGTCACGCCATTGACGCCGGTTTCAGCGCCGTTGATGGTTCCGCTGTTGTCCGTGTCTTTCCAAACACGGTTGCCAAGGCTGTAGACCGGCACAAAGCCGAAGTCCACGGTTCGGTTGGATTGGTTATCAATTGCTTCGCCCGCTTGCGGGTTGGTCGCCGGATCGTTGTCTCCCGTCGGTTCAGAACCAACCGCCGGACCAAGCGTCACTGGCGTCGAACGGATGCCAGTGCTTGGATCGGGTTGAATGCCCAAACCGTTATCATCGCTGTCGTCAACATCCGTGTCCGGATCGTTGCCGCCCGCGCTGCTGACGCAGCCGGTCAGCATCCCCGGAGCCGTGAAGTTCGACGTCACGATTTCGACGATGTAATCGCCCGCCAACAGATTGTCGAAGCGATAGTAGCCTCCGCCCGTCGTAGTCTGGGTCGCAACAGGATTGCCGTTGACATCCGTCACAGCGCCGCCCGCCGCCGTCAGCAAGCGAACCGTTACACCATCAACGCCTGTTTCGAGGTTGTTGATCGTGCCGCTGTTATCAATGTCTTTCCAAACACGGTTGCCAAGGCTGTAGACCGGCACGAAGCCGAAATCCACCGTGCGGTTGGATTGGTTGTCAATTGCTTCACCCGCTTGCGGGTTGGTCGCCGGATCGTTGTCTCCAGTCGGTTCAGAACCAACCGCAGGTCCCAGCGTCACCGCAGCCGAGCGAATGCCGTTGGTCGGATCAGGCTGAATGCCCAAACCGTTATCATCGCTGTCGTCAACATCCGTGTCTGGATCGTTGCCGCCTGCGCTGCTAACGCAACCGAGCAACATGCCCGGAGCCGTAAAGTTCGACGTCACGATTTCGACGATGTAATCGCCCGCCAACAGATTGTCGAAGCGATAGTAGCCTCCGCCCGTCGTAGTCTGGGTCGCAACAGGATTGCCGTTGACATCCGTCACAGCGCCGCCCGCCGCCGTCAGCAAGCGAACCGTCACACCATTCACGCCAGGGCTTGCGCCGTCTGCCGCGTCAATCGTGCCGTTGTT
>CAYLJQ010000074.1:10299-16099 GCA_964383955.1 uncultured Heliomicrobium sp.
ACGTCACGATTTCGACGATGTAATCGCCCGCCAACAGATTGTCGAAGCGATAGTAACCGCCGTTTGCCGTGGTCTGATTGCCAACAGGATTGCCGTTGACATCCGTCACAGCACCGCCTGCCGCCGTCAGCAAGCGAACGACCACACCATTCACGCCAGGGCTTGCGCCGTCTGCCGCGTCAATCGTGCCGCTGTTGTTGAGGTCTTTCCAGACCCGGTTGCCGAGCGAGTAGACCGGCACGAAGCCGAAATCCACCGTGCGGTTGGATTGGTTATCAATCGCTTCACCTGGTTGCGGATTGGTCGCCGGATCGTTGTCCCCTGTCGGTTCCGAACCGACGGCAGGTCCCAGCGTCACCGGAGCCGAGCGAATGCCGTTGGCCGGATCAGGCTGAATGCCCAAACCGTTGTCGTCGCTGTCGTCAACATCCGTGTCAGGATCGTTGCCGCCCGTGCTGCTAACGCAGCCCAGCAGCATTCCCGGCGAAGTGAAGTTAGTCGAGCGAACTTCCACCACAAAATCCCCTGCCGGCAGATTATCGAAGCGGTAGTACCCGCCACCGGAGGTCGTTTGATCCAGAACCTGAGCGCCGCTGATATCCGTCGCCTGAACCAGACCGGGCGAAGTCAGCAAACGCAGAACCACGCCGTCAACACCCGTTTCGACCCCATCAATGACTCCGTTGTTATTGAGGTCTTTCCAGACGCGGTTACCCAGCGAGTAAGCAGGCGAGAAGCCAAAGTCCACCGTCCGGTTGGACTGGCCGTTCGGCGCTTCACCCGGTTGCGGATTGGTCGCGGGATCGTTATCGGTTGTGGGTTCGGCTGTGCCGTTGCCTTCGCCGACTGTGACCGGAGTGCTACGAATCCCTGTGGTTCCGTTTGGCGTTACGCCAACGCCGTTGTCATCGCTGTCGTCAACGTCCGTGTCAGGATCGCCTGCATCCGCGGGACTGCTGACGCATCCGGTCAACATGCCCGGCGAAGTGAAGTTCGTGGCGCGAACTTCGACCACGTAATCGCCGCGCGGGATATTGTCGAAGCGGTAATACCCGCCGCCAGTTGTGGTTTGATCAGCAACGGTTACACCGTTGATGTCCACGGCTTGCGTCAATCCGGGGGAAGTCAGCAACCGCAACAGGACGCCATCCACACCGACTTCGGCGTTGTTTAGGGTTCCGCTGTTGTCCAGGTCTTTCCAAACCCGATTGCCCAGGCTGTGAATCTGCACGAAGCCGAAATCCACTTCCAGGTTCGAGTTCGCATCCGGCGTGGCCGCGTTGTCGGTCATCACCGGATTACCGAAACCGGGCGTAATGGATTGCGCCTGGTCGCTTTCACCGGTTGCGGTGGCGTCGCCAGCGACCAGCATAATCTGTGGGCTGCGCACGGTGGTCGCGGTGACATTGGCCAAAGGACCGTTGTCGTCGCTGTCCGCCGCATTCGTATTGCCCGCGTTCGCGCCGTCCTTGCTGCTGGCAAAGCCAGTCAAAGCCGCGCTGGTCCGGTCAATTTCGACGAAGTATTTGCCCGCGGCCAATCCTGGGAACAGGTACTTGCCGTTGTTATCCGTCGCTTTCGTCATCAACAGCGTTGTTCCGTTTTCGGCGTACAGCTTGACTGTTACACCTGCAATTCCGGCTTCACCGCTGTCGAATATCGCGTTGTTGTAGTTGGCTCCGGCACCGTTGTCGTTGAAGACCAGGTTGCCGACGCTTAGACCGTAGAAGCCGAAGTCCACCGTCAAATTGCTCAGACTATCGGGTACGGTTGAATCATTGTTGTTGTACGGATTTTCTGTCAGCGGTTCGTTTGTGCCGACATCAATAAACTTGCTGCACACGCCGCTTCCGCCGGAAAGCGAACCGTTGTCATCGTTGTCAATGCCTGGATTGTTGACGGAACCGCCCGTGTTCGGATCGGGCGAAGCGGTTTCCGACGTCGTGCCGTTGGCTCCGGCGGTGGTTCCGCTGCTCCACAATCCGACCAGCGCGCCTGCTCCGGTGAAGTTCGACGCCGGCAAGCAAACAATATATTTGCCCGGCAACAAGTCCACCGGAGATGCCAGTGTGGCGCCAGTCGCAGTGTCTTTCGTCTGTTGCGTGAACAGGTACATTCCCGCGTTTCCGCTGACTGTTGCAGTCGTTTTCACATCCAACGGGAACACTGTATCCGGCACGTTGTCCATGTTGGAGTCGTTGTACAACTCCACCGTCACGCCATTGATGCCCAGTTCGCCGCCGTCTTTTGTGCCGTTGTTGTTGGTGTCAAAAAACACCTGGTTGCCGACGGAAATGTTCTTGATGATCGCGGCGACATAGTCTTCGACTTCACCGTCGGCGGCTTCTCCTGTCGGATTTGTCGCCATTCCCGTTGTGCTGGTGAATCGGAAGCGCGTGCAGACATTGCCCTGCGTCGCCGTTAACGGCACGTTCACCGGCAGGTTGTTGGTTCCCGCGACAAGTGCTAAATCGCTGAAGACCTTCTCACCGGCATCGTTCCAATCGCCATCTCCGTTGAAATCAATCCACGCGTTCAAACGTCCAGTCGCGCTGGCAGTCACTTGAATCGTCACGGATTGACCGGCAATCAGGCTCGGAATTACCACGCCGTCTTCGTCATCGGGCGTTCCGTTGTTGTCGTCGCCGTTGTGCGCGGCAGTCGGTTGGCCATCGGCTTCGGCGTCAATATTTGCGCCGAGTCTGATGCCATCCACGATGATGTGACGTGCGCCAGTGCTGGCCAACAACGTCGGGAAGGTCGGATCAGGCGCATCACCGAAGTCGTAATCCAGATAGAATCCGGTATCCATCGTGTGATCCACTTCACCGTATGCGCCGGTGCCATTGGCCGGCGTTCCGTTGACCAAGTGCTGCACCACGATTTCAGGGAAGTTTCCACCGGGAATGCTAAATGCGTTGGCATTCGAAGCATCCGAATCTCGCAAATCCGCCAGCGTGCCGTAAGTGCCGCCGCCAGCATTGCCCGTGCTCAGCCGTTTGCCGTAAAGCACACCGCCAAACTGGTAATCCGCACCGCGATCAAACCGAATCACGTAATTGGTGTTCGCCAACAATCCAGTTCCGCCAACCAGACCGACGCTGTCGGTTAAAACTGTATCGTTGTCGAGAGAACCATTGTTGTCGGCATCAACACTGGTGAAATGGTAGGTTCCATCGGAAGCTGTGACGGCTGTGGCAACGGCTGTATTGTTGCCTTGCTGGTACAAATGCACCGTAGCCCCTGAAATCGGCATTTCGCCTGGGTCCTGAATGCCGTTGCGATTGGCATCCATCCAGATCCGGTTGCCAATATCCAGATACCTTGACTCTTCGCATCGTAACTCCACATCGCCAACACCTGTGGATTTGCCGAGTTCCGTTGAACCAGTGTCATCACTGTCGCTGTAAACGGCAACGGCGTGAGTGCGTAATCCAGAGGTATTGCTCAGGAAACGCACACCGGCAGCCCAAATGCTGTTTTCGTGCGGGTCCATCGAATTGGTCACTACTTCACCTGACCCTGGGCGAATGGCCAAACCACCAACCGTGGTTTCCGTGTGGCCTTGATCGTGCCAGTTATCTTCATAAAACTCACCAAAGCCCGGCCCCTCGTTATTGTTTACCCCAAAGCCAGTTGTCGGGCCCGCCTTGGCATTATTTTCCAACACATAAGTGCCATTGCTGAAAAAGGCACGGAGCGTGTCACCACCGACAAAGCCATTCCATAAGCTGGTAGACGATCCATCCGGTCTATAGTTTTGACGCCCGGTTTGCATACCGGAACGATCATTGAAGCCCAACACCATGGTCCCATCTATATCGAATTCAATGTCAGTGAACATCGGCACTGAATAGATGATGTCGCCATTGGAGCCATTACGCAGGACGTTCCAATCATCCGTCCATGCATGCCAGCCCTTCTCTCCGTTGTTGGGAGACCCTTTGGGATAGCTCAGTGGAAAGTCGAAAATTTGCTGCCATGAATTCCCGGCAACATTGTATGCATAAACATTTGCGCGCAAATCGCTTATCGAATTTGAAGTAATTGCATTGCAAACTCCGCCGACGTAAACGACCCCGCGGCGGTATTTGGTGCCAAAAGGTCTCCACTCCCCATTCACACAGCCTGGATCGGGGATGGTGGTGTTGACCGTAATGTTTGCCGCAGTCGGCCTTGTAGCCGTATTCGTCGGGTCATAGTTCGTTATATCGAAACCATAGAGTTTCTTGTCATATTGATTAACGAAAAAGAGCGTGTTGCCATCGTCCGATATATCAATATCGCCAAACCCCTGCTTACCCACTTCTGAAAATGCCTGGGTATCTCTGCTGGGCGTAAGCTTATTAGCCGACAGACCGCGATTTGTGTTACTGGTTGCCGGATCTGTGCTGCCGCCAAATGGAGAGGCTGGATTTTGGACGTCGATGCCCAACTGAGTTTCCACGTTCCAGGCATCAACCACATTCCCCATGCCCATCGGCCCATTGGCATTGAGAACATAAATACCGCCAAGGCCTTGCGGGCCCAAGCCAGCGTGGCGTCGAATCGTTGTCGCGCCAAACAGATGACCAGTTGCTTTCTTGTAGGCAATGCCCCAGATCGGCCCCGTTTCGCTGGCGATGGCAATTTTTTCAACGGTAAAGCCATTCTTCCCCACCACACCATCATCATTGTAATTAAACCGCACCATCGAAGGTTCCGAGGCTGCGTCATTGTTGATATTGCCGGTGGTAGCCAACGGATCGCCAAAGAAGAAACAAGGTATCAATACCTTAGGATTGGTTTGGCAATAATCAGCCGGGTTATTCACACCCAAATCGATGCTTTGATTTGGAGCTGACGCGAATTGAACAGTTGAGCCGTTCCCCGTCCCTAAGCGTGTGGTGAAACCGCCAAAAAATTCAGATGGAATATTCGTGAACTCAACGCGCACCGGGTAATTAGCAACCGGAATCGTTAAACAATACTGGCCAAGTCCATCGGTCGTCGTGGTATAGGTGGCACCGTTCTTATCAAAAGCCGTTACCGTCACGCCTGATGCGCCATTCGTTTCACCGGCATCCTTGATGCCATCAGCATCGTAATCGTTGAAAACCTTGCCACCCAGGTCGTTTGCGCCACAAACCAGTGGCGCACAAGTCGCGGAAAACACAATGCTATCCGTATCGTTTACAGCGCTTGGCGCAGAAGTCGTCAGTGTGCCTGAGAAACCTGACGCGACTTCGAATGCCACGACTTGTGGAGTAACAACAGGTGGATTCGCTCCGGTTTGTTGCGTAATGGTGATTGATGTCACACCATTCAATGCTCCGGGTAACGAGACAGTAATGTTATCGCCATTGGCAAGTCCCGTCCACGAAACTTCCACACTGACGGTTGCACGCGATTGGCCGCCAGAGTAATAGCAGCCTGAAATCGTCGGCGTTGCTGTTACAGTCGAAAACAAATTTGCCGAGCCTTTCGGTGCTCCGAACAACGCCGTTTTCAGATATTGCCAGCTACGGGAAACGCCGAAATACGAATCTGAAAAAATGCTCGTCATCGTGCGCGGCGCAGCATTCACGGATTTGCCGTAATACCCCGACAACATCAAAAAGCTGGTCAAAATAAGAACGCAGGACAGCAGTGAAATAAACAGCCGGCGTTTGCCGTTGCCCCCGAAGCCATTACTGGCAATGCTGCCTTTTGCCAAAAGCCCCTTTAACTTTTTAATTGTCGGACTCAATGTGTGTGTAGTTTTATGGGAATGCATAATCTAAGCTCCTGAAATTCTTTGGCGTAAGCCTGAAACGACCTA